>JAEZKY010000280.1 GCA_023435985.1 Bacillota bacterium
AGGTAAGGCATATGGATTGACTTGTTATTTTTGACAAGGCCTAAATAGATATAATAAAGGAGTTAGTAGAATGAAAACTTACTTAGTTACAGGTGGCGCAGGTTTCATAGGATCGAATTTCATTTTATATATGTTAAATAAATACAAAGACATTAATATAATTAACTTAGATAAATTGACTTATGCAGGTAACTTAGAAAATCTTAAAGAAATAAAAGATGATAAGAGATATGAATTCATTCAAGGGGATGTTTGTGAGAAAGAATTAATTACAAATATTTTTGAAAAACATGAGATTAATTATGTTGTTCATTTTGCAGCAGAATCACATGTAGATAGAAGTATTAAGGATCCAGAAATATTTGCTAAAACAAATGTATTAGGTACGGTCAATATGCTTAATTGTGCAAAAGATGCATGGAAGATAAAAGACGGATTTAAAAATGGAGTTAAATTTCTGTATGTATCAACTGATGAAGTGTATGGATCATTAGGAGCTGATGGATTTTTTATGGAAACAACACCATTAGATCCACATAGTCCGTATTCAGCAAGCAAGGCGAGTTCAGATTTAATGGTTAAAGCATATTATGATACCTATAAAATGCCAATAAATATAACAAGATGTTCAAATAATTATGGACCTTTTCAATTTCCAGAAAAATTAATACCTTTGTTAATTAATAATTGTTTAAATCACAAAGATATACCTGTTTATGGAGATGGAATGAATATAAGAGATTGGCTTTTCGTAGAAGATCATGTTAAAGCTATTGACATGGTGATTAATAAAGGCAGAATTGGAGAAATCTATAATATCGGAGGCCATAATGAAAGAACTAATATTAAAATAGTAAAAACTGTTATATCGTATATAAATGAAAATATAGATAAAAACGTAACTGAAGATCTAATAAAATATGTGAAAGATAGAAAAGGCCATGACAGAAGGTATGGAATAGACTCGGATAAAATAAAAAATGAATTAGGATGGTATCCTGAAATTACCTTTGAAGCTGGAATTAAAAAGACCATTAAGTGGTACCTAGATAATGAACAATGGATGAAAAATGTTACCTCCGGTGATTATAAACAGTATTATGAAACGATGTATAAATAATATTAAAGAAGACTAAGCTTAAATAAGAAAAAGAACGTTTTATAATGATATTAAGCGTTCTTTTTTCTATATCTATATAGCTTTCATATATGATATTTTAATATATGCTATAATCTATTTAGAAAAATTAATTGCATAGATACAAGGGGGAAGTTTTAATTGAACAATTTTGAATACATATTATTTGACTTGGACGGAACACTTACTGATTCTGGAGAAGGAATAACTAAATCTGTCCAATATGCTTTGGAATATTTTGATATAATAGTAGATGATCTTAAGGAACTAAATAGGTTTATTGGACCGCCTTTAAAGGATTCTTTTAAGAAATTTTATAATTTTGATGATGAAAAAGCAGAACTTGGAATGAAAAAGTATAGAGAGCGTTATGCAGATACGGGTATTTATGAGAATAGCTTATATGATGGAATAATAGAGCTTTTAGAAGCGCTTAAAAAAAATAATAAAAAAATTATTCTTGCAACTTCAAAGCCAGAAGTGTATGCAAAACAAATATTAAAATATTTTAAAATTGATAGTTACTTTAACTTTGTGGCAGGAGCTGATTTTGAAGAGACGAGAGTAAATAAAGGCGATGTCATAAAATATGCATTAGAAGGAGCCGAGATATCTGACTTATCAAAGGTTATTATGATAGGAGATAGGGAACATGATGTTATTGGAGCAAAAGAAAATAACATTAAGGTGATAGGTGTACTTTATGGATATGGAGACGTAATAGAACTTACTCAGGCTAGGGCGGATTATATAGCAAAAAATACCCGCGAATTATTGAATATGCTTATATAAAGGATTTGACTAAGAGAGAAATATATTATAAAAGTAATGATAAAATCACTTTACTTTTCATATATTTCTTTTTATATGTCTAAGTTTAAATAGAAAGTAGATATATAAATTTATGAGCTTTTGGCTTTATTTGCAAATATATTAAATAAATTGTAATATAATTATAGTTAGAATAATTTTTTTATAAAGAGGAGAGAGTTAAAATGATAAAGAGATTAGTTTTATCTTTATTGATGGTAGTATCAGTAATGGGAATCACATCTGTAGGGGCTTCAGCAGAGTGGAAACAAGATAAATATAAAAATTGGACTTGGGTAGAAAAGGGAGTACAAGCAAAAGGATGGAAATACATTGATAATAACTGGTATAACTTTGGAAACAATGGAACTATGGTGAAAGGCTGGATGCAGGATAACGGAAATTGGTATTATTTCTGGTCAAATGGAACAATGGCTAATAAATGCTGGTTATGGAATGGAGGATTTTGGTATTACTTTGATGCTGAAGGTAAATTAGTATTAGATTCAACCACAGTTGAAAGTAGGAAATATGATTTTACAGCTCCTGCAATTATAACTAGTGAAAATACAACAGGAGCAAGTGCACTATATAGTAATAATTAAGATTCATGATGAAATTTAATTTTTACCAATAAGTAATTAAAGAAGGTGTTAAATGAGAGTAATGACATTTAACTTAAGACGTGATAGTTTTTTTGACTTTAACAATAGCTGGGATATGCGAAAAGATATGGTTTATTATCTTATGAATGAGTGCGGATGCGATATTATTGGAATTCAGGAAGTCAAGGATAATATGTTTATGGATATAAAGAAAAACGCCAAGAGATATAATATTATTGGAGAAGCACGCAGTAAAAAAATGTCTTCAGAAAGAAATAACTTTTTGATTTCTGAAAAATATACTATACAAGAGCAAAGTACATTCTGGTTGTCTGAAACTCCTAATAAAGTTGGAAGTCGCATATGGAGATCATATTTGCCTAGAATATGTACAATGGCTGTGGTAAAGATTGATGAAAATAAAAAAATTAGAATTTGCAACTCTCATTTAGATAATTTTTTCTCGAAAACTAGAGAATATCAATTAAAAAAGCTTATGGAGATTATAGAGAGGGAAGACAAAAGAGAAAAACTTCCTATTATATTAATGGGTGATTTTAATGATACTCCAGATAGCAAGCTGATAAAAAATTTTAAAGATGGAAAATTTTCAAGGAAAAAATTAACACCAGTACAAGATATAAATGAAGTTTTATATAGTGAAGCCACAAGGGACAAATTTAAAAGAACTGAAAGAGGAGTTCATATTGATTACATATTTGTATCACAAGAAATAGAGGTAATCAGTGCGGAGGTAGTTAAGTATAACATTGATGGAAAATATCCGTCAGATCATTATCCGTTAATGGCGGACATAAAAATAAAATTGTAAAAATAATATGGTTCTATATAAAAGCATTTAATCATTGAGATTAAGTGCTTTTTAAATTGCTATTAAATAAAAAAAGTCCCCAATAATGTAATAAGTAGCATAAGAACTATAATGGTGAAAAAGTATGATATAATAGAATGTATTGTAAAATAGTTGATTAATTTGGGAAACAAAGGGGAATGAGTTATTGTCAAAGTTAGAGAAATATGTATGTATGACATATATATGTGTAGCAATAGTTCTAGGGGGATTAGCGGGTTATTGCAAGGTTGTATTGAGTGATGTAACTAATAATTCTGCGGAGCAAAAAAATAATGATAAATCCAGTAGTACGTCTAGTGGTAATGCTAATAATTCAAAAGATGCGGTAAATAGTAATATCAGTGAAAGCAGCTCAAATAAATCGCCTGATACTTTAAATAGTAATTCGAGCAATAATAAAGAAACGGCTGTAAGTATTGCTACAGTAACAAAAAAATATGGACAAGTAATAAATGTCGAATCTAATTTGTGTATTAGAGAAGAACCAGATTTAGAAAGTCCTGCAGATGATTATTTATATAATAGAATGACCTTTGACATTTTGGAAAAGGATAATGAATGGTATAAGATAAAGTATAAAGATGCAGTCGGATATGTGAAAAAAGATTATGTTGAAGAATATGATGAAAAACCTCCTAACTTAACTTATGAGGAAATACATAATAATAAGCCAATGTTTTCAATTCCTATACCTATTAAGGTTGAACTAACAGCTTATTGTAACTGTGCTATATGCTCAGAAGCATGGGGATCAGAGACAGCAATGCAGACACATACTAGAGTCGGAGTTGTTGCAGCACCTAAGGAAATTCCATTAGGAAGTGCAGTTTTTATTCCAGAATTAGAAAATTATAAGAAGGATGGTATGTTTAAGGTTGAAGACAGAGGCGGAGCAGTTGTAGTTAAAAACGATGGGACTTATATAATAGATGTATGGCTGCCAAATCATGAACAAGTCAAAGAATTTGGCAGGAAGAAAGCGCTGGTTTTTTTAACAAAGTAATAGTGACTTGAAGTTTATCTGATATTAAATTAAAATTATGTTAGTATTAAAGAATACATAAAAAGTTGCAAATAGTATTTAATTAAAGATAGTCTTTTAAAAATCAGGAGGGACAAAAATCTTATGAGTCAATTAAATGAAAATGACAAGGTGACTTTGGAGATAGGAGACAAAATTTTATCTCCAGATATGATTGAAGAGAAGATAGAGGAAATTAGCGAAACTTTACTTATATATCGTTCAGCCATAAAAGAGGTTAAAACAAAATTGGATATTTTAGATGATGAACTTAAGATAAAGAGAAAAAGAAACCCAATAGAATACATGAAGTCCAGAGTTAAAACGCCTAATAGCATTATGGAGAAACTTAGACGTAAAGGCTTTGAAATGAGTATTCAGTCTGCTAAGAAAAATTTAAATGATATCGCGGGGATAAGGGTTATATGTTCTTTTGTTGGTGATATATATGACATAGCAAGTATGCTTATAAGACAGGATGATATTAAATTAATAGAAGAAAAAGACTATATAAAAAATCCAAAGTCTAATGGCTATAGAAGTCTTCATTTAGTAGTGGAGGTTCCGATATTTTTCTCGGATCACGTAGAGCCAGTTAGGGTTGAAGTGCAGATTAGAACAATAGCTATGGATTTTTGGGCAAGCCTTGAACATAAGTTATATTATAAAACATCAGGAGAAAGTCCAGCACATATTACACAAGATTTAAAAGAATGTGCAGAACTCATAGCATCTACAGATATGAGAATGCAGGATATACATAAAGAGGTTGAAAAATTAAGGTAGATAGGAGATGCTAAAAGTGATCAAAGAGCTTGTATTAAAAAATAGATCATACAGAAGATTTCATCAAGAAAAATCCATTGAAAGAGATACTTTAAAAGAATTGATAGATTTAGCTAGATTGTCACCTTCAGGTGCCAATAAACAAACCTTAAGATTTATTTTATCAAATTCAGAAGAAGTAAATGATAAAATAAGTAAATGTATATTTTGGGCTGGATATTATAAAGACTGGGATGGTCCAGAAGAAGGAGAAAAGCCAAGTGCCTATATAATTGTTGTTAGAGATACCACTTTTGGAAGTGGCACAGTTCAAGATGAGGGAATAGCAGTTCAAAGTATGTTACTTGGTGCTGTTGAAAAAGGCTTTGGAGGATGTATAATTGCCAATATAGATAGAAAGCACTTAAGAGAGAGCATTGTTTTAGATGAAAAATATGAAATTTCTTTGGTCGTTGCGTTAGGATATCCAAAGGAAGAAGTAGTTATTGAAACTATAGATAAATCTGAAGATGTTAAGTATTGGAGAGATGAAAAGCAAGTACATCATGTGCCAAAAAGAACTTTAGACGAATTAATTTTAAATTAATACATGTATTCTAAAAAATTTAATTCATCAAATTCAATTTAAACGCTCAGTTATTACTAAATAAATAATATTATAAAGAATGAAACATGTTATTTATAGCTTATGTAGTAAAATAACAAGTTTGGGAGGATATTTCTATTTTGAATCAGACAAAGAAGTAGTTGACTAATAGATTAGAATTCTAACTTGTTATTTTTTGAACATGTCTAAATATAAAAAATGATTTTGAACATACTATACTTGTAACTTTAAAATAAAGGAGAAGAGTGTATATGGAAAGAGAACATTACATAGTTGATGGATTAGCAAATGAAAATATGAAGACACAAATAAAAAATGCACTAGAAAAAATTCAGGGCGTAAATAAGGTATGCGTAGATCTTGCACGTGGGAGTGTTGAAGTAATTTATAATACTCCAGCTACACAAGAAGAAATAAAAAGCTGTATAGAGAATACAGGTCACCAAGTTCAATAAAAAATGATTTTGAAATTAAAGAGGAATGTAATTAATACTACATTCCCTTTATTTATTTTCATGTGCCTAATTTAAAAATGTATAAAATTAATATGTATAATTTGCTTGTTTAACCTTCTAATATTTTTACATAGAATAATCTATCTCTTGGCCCATCAAACTCGCAGAAATATATATCTTGCCATCTGCCTAAGACTAAATTTCCATTATTTAATATGAAAGTTTGTGATGCACCAATTGTAGATGATTTTAAATGAGCATGAGAATTCCCTTCAAAATGTTTGTAATTAGAATCGCTAGATGGATATGTTTTTTCAAATCCATATATTAAATCATGAACTACATCAGGATCAGCATTTTCATTTATTGTAATTCCGGCAGTTGTATGAGGACAATAAACTACTACGATACCGTTCTCAATTTGTGTATTTTTAATGTCTTCCTTTACATAGTGAGTAATATTTACCATTACTTGTCTTGGATTAACCTCAATAGAATGTTTAAATAAGTTAGACATAAAAGAACCTCCTTAACAATATTTTGAGTTATAATATAATAATATATCAAATATACAAACATATAAAGAGGTTGGAGAAAGCAGAATAAAATTATAAAACAGTTGTAAGTTTGAGGGAAAATTTGTAATAAAGATATAGGGTATGGTATTATTAGGTAAAGTTATAAAAATAATATTTTAATAAAGATTATATTATAAGTCAGATTATAGGTTGAAAAATACTAATTTCTATGTTTTGCATTCTATGATTAATTCTATTTTATAAATTATGTTAATAAAATTAATGGTGGTTAATTTTATAAGATGGAGAGGATAATGAAATCATGAAAGAAAAGATATTAAAAAAGATATTAATAACTTTGATTACTTTGACTGGAATATTTACTTTTGGAGAAGTAAATGAGATAAGAGTAAAGGCAGAAGGATGGACAAGTGTTAATGGCAGTTGGCGTTATTATAGTGGCCCTTCAATACAAACAGGTTGGTATAATGAAGATGGGGCTTGGTATTATCTAGATGACTTTGGCATGAAGAAATCAGGATGGATTCAAAGTGGAGGGAAATGGTATTATCTGGATTCGAGTACTGGAAAAATGTTAATAGGATGGATTCAGGATAGGGGAAATTGGTATTATTTAAATGGTTCTGGCGAAATGATAACAGGGTGGCTTGAGTATAATGGAAACTTATATTACTTGAATACATCAGGGATAATGGTTAAGGATATATATGTTGGTTCATATTATTTAGGCCCGGATGGGGCTTGGATAGAAGGCGGCCATCATAGAAAATAGTAATTGTATTAGCGGAGTGTGATTCTTTGCCATTTTGAATTATAGTACCCAAAACTCAAATTTAAGATGTATTATAATTAAGAAGGAGGTGGTATGTATGGGAAATATAATTAAAATTAATATGTATGTGGAAATGAAGAAGGAGACAAATAACAAATTAAAGTTGAAAGCATTAGAAGAAAATATAGGAAAATACAATAGCTGGTTAAAAAAGAATAACAGAGAGGATAAAATAGAAAGCTATGAAAAATTCTTGCGGGCTGAATAGTAATAATTAAGGGTAGATTAAACGCTATTAATGGTTTAATCTACCCTTAATTATTATAAAAAGCACTCAACTGTGCAATTCTAATCCAAAATATCGATTATTATTATTATCGATGAATTTTAAAGGACCGTTATAAAGTATTGTTCCTGAATATTTACCTTGAGTTATAATAACATAATTTTTTAAATTACAGTCTGATGATCTTAGAGGGAATTGAAGCTCTCTAAGTTCCTGCTGATAAACATCTTGTTTTAATTTCATTATTTTAAGATCTGAGAGTTCTTTAACGGATAAAGTCCCATCATTATTTATATCTGCAATATTAGTTAATGCTGATTTCAAATCTGGTTTTAGTTCGTTTAGTGTTATTACTTCTCCATCAGAGCCAAAACTACTTATTTGAGAGGAGTTATTTAATTCTCTTTTTGATTCAATTACAGCTGCTGTTTCACTAAGACTATTAATATCTGACTTAAAATTTGCAATATAAGTTTCTCTGTTGCTAGCACTGTTAAATAGTTTATAAAAATTAAAAATAAATGCACAGGAAATAGCTAGGAATAAAATGATAAACAAAACTGTTAAAAGAGCTGTTCCTTTTGTTGAATTAAATTTTCTTATGATTTTTGAGCCTATGTTAATATTATAAGTACAAACTGTTAATTTTTTAGTCTGCATTTTAGCACCACCCTTTAAATCACTTTTAGCATATGAATCAAATAATAGACCAAAGACATTAAGCATACAGGTGTATTATATTTTTGATTATGCCCTTATACTAATATATTATGATACAATTATTAATTTGGATTTATAAAAGAGTAAAGAAGAGGTTAAAATTCAACTAACTGTATTTCTTGATGAATTTTTAAATTTAATTATGTATTTGTGCACATAAAGTTTAAATTAATGCTATAATTTTAAAAGAAATTATTTTATTTATGAAATATAAAGCGTTAAAATAGATGAATGATACGAAAGGATTAAACAAGGATGAGTAATAGATTTGAAATACTATCTGATATGACAAAAGAACCTACAGATAAAGATTTATATTTTACAATGTTTAAAGGTAATTTGCTAGTTAAAAGAGAAGAAAACAATTTAATTATTCCAAATTATGAGGAAATTAATGAGTTAAATATTAAGTTTAAAAATAGCTTTTTTATTGGAGAGTTTGATGGAAAAGCTTGTTTTGCTATTGAATTAGAGTCTGAATTAAGTTTACAGGGAGATTTCGAATTGATTTCTTTGCGTGATATTGGAATATTGGGAGAGAATGAATTATTTTTAATAGCAGGCAGAGCTAATCAAATATTAAATTGGGATAAAACTCATAGATTTTGTGGTAAATGCGGTTCTAAAACGGAAAATAAGAAAGATGAAATAGCTAAAATTTGTCCAAGCTGTAATAATGTAATGTATCCAGTTATATGCCCAGCAATAATAGTTGCAATTACAAAAGGAGATGAGATACTTCTCGCTCATAATAGTGGATTTAAGGATAATATGTATAGTTTAATTGCAGGATTTGTTGAGGCTGGTGAAGATTTAGAGAGTGCAGTAAAGAGGGAGATTTTTGAGGAAGTTGGAATAAAAGTAAAGAATGTTGAATATTATAAGAGTTCACCTTGGCCATTCCCAAATTCCTTGATGCTTGGTTTTTTTGCAGAATATGAATCGGGTGAAATAAATGTGGATGGAGAGGAAATAACAGATGCAAGTTGGTTTTCAAAAGATAATTTCCCTAATTTACCACTAAAGTTTAGTCTTGCGAGAAATTTAATAGATAAATTTCTTGAGAAAAATAAATAGTAGTAAATATATGAAGCTTTGATATTTGGGGATATAATAATTATAAATGAATTAGTTAAGGGGGATATATATGGCAATTGGCAGAAGTAAAGTAGTAGTTGTTGGTACAGGGGCTGTTGGAGCAGCAGTAGCATTTGATATAGTTATGAATCACGTATGTGATGATCTGATATTAATTGATATTAATAAGGAAAAATCATGGGCTGAAGCAACGGACTTGCAGCATTCTTTAGGATATAGCGGGAACAAAATGAGAGTTAAAAGTGGCGAATATTCAGACTGTGAAGATGCAGATTTAGTAGTAATTGCAGCTGCCTTACCTTATATTACAGGTCAGACAAGACTCGATATGATGGAAAAAGCAGCGGGAATAATGGAGAGTATTGTTCCAGCTATTATGGCAAGCGGATTTTCAGGAATTATTGTTGTAATAACAAATCCTGTAGATGTTATGTCATATTATGTACATAAACTTTCAGGGCTTCCAGCAAATAAAATTATTGGCACAGGTACAGCATTAGATTCTGCACGATTAAAATATCATTTAGCAGATACTATGAACGTTGATCCTCAAAGTGTGCATGCATTATGTATGGGAGAGCATGGAGATTCTCAAGTAATTCCTTGGAGTCAGGTCACAGTGGGTGGTAAGAGATTTTTAGATATTCTTAATGATAATAAAATGAGATTAGAATCGTTTAATATAAATTCCATATCAGAAGATATAAAGATGATAGCATATAGAATTGTAAATGCAAAAGGTGCTACTACTTTTGGAATTGCTGCAACTACAGTTCAAATTATTAAAGCAGTATTGCATGATGAAAATAAAGTAATTCCTGTATCTGCAATGCTTAATGGAGAATATGATGAAAAGGAAGTATATGCAGGTGTACCAGCTGTCCTAAACAGCCAGGGAGTAAAGGAACTTGTTGAATATCATTTGTCTAAGGATGAAATGGTAGAATTAAAGAAATCTATTGATATTATAAGAGAATATAATAAAAAGCTAAAATTATAAATCTAGAAACATAAAAAAAGAGTTTGGATTCTGAATAATAGAATTCAAGCTTTTTCTATTATAATGCTTGTTAGTGCATTATAAATTTTTGATACACTATACTTCAGCAGAGTATGAATCAGATGAAATAAAAGATTAATAAAAAATAATGGATGAGGGTCAGATTTAAAGAGATAATCTTCAAAACTTACCAACATTAAAATTTGTTTTTTAAGGGGATATAATAAATTAACTTGTTAAAAAATGTATAAAACCGAAGAGAATATATATAGTATGATGAAAAATAGCATAATTCATAAAAAAATAGAGATAATTTAATATATATACACATTTTAACGAGGTTTTTATCCTATAGATAATGATTACATTGTTGTCTTAAGATTATTCTTAATATACAATAGTTTTTGTATGATTAATAATAGGGGGAAAATAAATGCTTACAAAATTTTTGGATATTTTATTAGGAGAGCCTTTAGCAAATGAGCAAGGTTGCCATGAAAAGTACAATATTCCTTTTGGACTTGCAATTATGGCCAGTGATGCAATTTCATCCGTGGCCTATGCAGCTCAGGAAATACTTTTTGTTTTAATAGTCTTAGGAACAGCTGCATATCAGTGGCTTACATGGACTTCTTTTATGATTATAGGACTGCTAATAATACTTACAATTTCATATAGTCAAATTATCAGGGCTTATCCTCAAGGTGGAGGCGCCTATAAGGTCGCCAAAGAAAACATTGGAACCAAATCTGGTTTGGCTGCTGGTTCGGGATTAATAATCAGCTATATACTAACTGTTGCAGTTAGCGCCAGTGCAGGGGCAGATGCTATTATTTCTGCATTTATCAGTTTAGCTCCATATAAAGTTATTTTCGTTTTAGCTATAATTATAATTTTAACTATTTTAAATTTAAGAGGTATAAGTGAATCATCCAAAATTTTTGCTATACCTACATACATTTTTATTTTAAGTATGATGTTTATGATAGTTTATGGACTTTTTAAATATTTTATATTAGGAATACATCCAGAACCTATGTACTCTATTCCAGCAGGAACCACAGAAAATTTGTCAATATTTCTTATTCTAAGAGCTTTTTCTTCTGGGTGCTCTGCTTTAACAGGTGTGGAAGCAGTTAGTAATTCCGTTCCTAACTTTAAGGAACCAAGCCAAAAGAGTGCAAGGACTGTTATGGTATTACTTGCTGCGTTGATATTTTTTATATTTGGAGGTACTTCGATACTTGCTATATTTTATACAGCGGTACCTATTGTAAATGGACCTACGGTTGTTTCTCAAATAGCAACTGCCATTTTTGGTAATGGAATAATGTACTATATAATTCAGTTTAGTACAGCTATAATTTTACTTATGGCTTGTAATACAGCGTATACAGGCTTCCCAATGCTCATGTACATAGTTGGAAAAGATGGATTTGCCCCTAGGCAGTTTACACTTAGAGGAAAAAGACTCAGCTTTTCTTTTGGAATTATAGCTTTGTCATTTATAGCATGCCTTCTAGTTATTATATTTAAGGCAGATACCCATAGATTAATTCCATTGTATGCTATTGGTGTTTTTATATCTTTTAATTTAGGGCAGTTTGGTATGGTAAACCATTGGAGAAAGGAACGAGATAAAGGTTGGGTAAAACGAGCTTTTATTAATGGATTTGGTGCTTTGGTAACTACGCTTACAACAATAATAATTTTAGTTGAGAAGTTTAGTGAAGGTGCATTTATAGTTGTAATTTTAATTCCAATAATAATTTTAATTCAGTTAAAAGTTAAAAAGCATTATGATAAAGTCGCTTGTGGTTTAAGCGTTAGCGAATTAAATTTAAGAAAGGTAGATTTTAAAATAAAGTACACTCATATAGTAGTTGTTCCAATTGCCAGTTTAAATAAGGCAACTATAGGGGCGCTTCAATATGCTCAAAGTATAAGTGATAATGTAATTGCTCTTAATATATCGCCAGATAAGGAGGCTATGGAGAAGTTAAAAACTAGATGGAGTGAATTAGATACTGATATACTACTTGTTACAAAATATTCTCCATATAGAGCTGTAGTTACACCATTAATCAAAAGTATTGAATTGATTGCAAATTCAACAGCTGATAATGAAAAAATAACTGTAATTGTTCCACAATTCGTAACACATGAACGTTTTGGAGAAGTTTTACACAATCATACTAGTTTCGTTATTAGGGAAACTTTATTGAAAAATGACAATATAATTGTATCAACATATCCTTATCATTTAGTGGACGAAGATGTTTCTAAATAATTAGTTTATTTACTTTTTATAAATTAATTTTTTAGTGAAAATAATGAAATAATTTATATTTAAAAAATTATCCTTGGTAATACGTAAATAATGTTACCAAGGATTTTTTTATACGTCTTAATGCGGTAACTTATTTTCCTTTTTAGTTATTATAATATCTTTATAGCAAAATGCCATAGTAATTATAACACTGAATATTATAAGACAGAAATTCAAAAGCTTATTATATATATACTGACTTATAGCAGGCAGCAAAGTAAAAAGATAAATTGTTATTAATTTCAGTATATTATTTACTACGTAAATTTATGCTGAAACAACACGTTAAATGAGTTTTTAGATTCTATAAGAGAGTTTTGATTCAGGAGACTAAGAATCAGAACTCTTAGCTATTTTTGTAGAAAATTATAAATTAGTAACGGATGTTACAGAAATCATTAATAGAATATAGTAAACTCTAAAATGTCGAAGGCAAGAAACTAGAAAAGAAATTATTAATATTTTATATAAAAAATAGGAGGGCATAATATGTCAATGTTTTGTTATCAATGTCAAGAAACAGCTGGATGTAAAGGCTGTACTAAAGTAGGAGTATGCGGTAAGGATGAGTATGTAGCAAAAGCTCAAGACTTATTAATATATGCAACTAAGGGACTAGCTATAGTAAGTAATGAAGGAAGAAAAGTAAATGTTACAGACTCTAAAGTTGATAAATTTATAGTAGAAAATCTATTTACAACAATTACTAATGCTAATTTTGATAGAGATTCTATTTTAGATAGAGTAAAAGAAACTTTAAAAATAAGAGAAGAATTAAAAGCTAAAGTTGTTAAAGCTGGTGGACAAGTTGGAGAAGTTAAAGTAAGTGGAGGGTTCTTCAAGAAAATATTTGGAGGGCAAACCACAGAAATTATTGCACCAGATGCTGTGACATGGACTGGTGATAATACTATAGAATTTGATGCTAAAGCTGAAAAAGTTGGAGTTCTTGCAACAGAAAATGAAGATATAAGAAGCTTAAGAGAACTTATAACTTACGGATTAAAAGGATTATCTGCTTATATGAAGCATGCAATGAATTTAAAATATAATAATGAAGAAGTTCATGCATTTATGGCAAAAGCATTAGCAGCTACAATAGATGATACCTTAAGTGCTGATGACTATGTTGCTCTTGCACTTGAAGCTGGTAAATTCGGTGTAGATGGTATGGCATTACTAGATAAAGCTAACACTGAAAGTTATGGACACCCTGAAATAACAACTGTAGATATTGGAGTTAGAACTAACCCAGGAATATTAATTTCAGGACATGATTTAAGAGATTTAGAAATGTTACTTGCGCAAACAGAAGGAACAGGAGTTGATGTATATACTCATGGAGAAATGCTTGCAGGACAATACTATCCAAAATTTAAGAAGTATTCACATTTTGCAGGAAACTATGGTAATGCATGGTGGAAACAAAAAGAAGAGTTTGAAAAATTCAATGGTCCAATTGTTATGACTACAAACTGTATAGTTATTCCAAAGGATTCTTACAAGAATAGATTATTTACAACAGGTGCAACAGGAATGCCAGGATGCGCTCATATAGAAGCTAAGGCTGATGGAACAAAAGATTTTTCTAAAGTTATAGAAATGGCTAAAAAATGTAAAGCTCCTACAGAAATAGAAAAAGGACAAATAGTTGGTGGATTTGCTCATAATCAAGTTTTAGCATTAGCTGATAAAGTTGTTGATGCTGTTAAATCAGGCGCTATAAAGAGATTTTTTGTAATGGCAGGTTGTGATGGTAGAGCAAAATCAAGAGATTACTATGCAGAATTTGCACAAAAGTTACCACAAGACACAGTTATTTTAACTGCAGGTTGTGCTAAATATAAATACAATAAATTAAACTTAGGTGATATTGGAGGAATTCCAAGAGTATTAGATGCAGGACAATGTAATGACTCATATTCATTAGTTGTTATAGCACTTAAGCTTCAAGAAGTATTTGGCTTAAAGAGTGTAAATGAATTACCTATATCATACAACATAGCTTGGTATGAACAAAAAGCTGTAATAGTATTATTATCATTATTACACCTAGGTGTTAAGAACATTCACTTAGGACCAACACTTCCAGCATTCCTTTCACCAAATGTTGCAAAAGTATTAGTTGACAACTTTGGAATTGGTGGAATCACTAATGTAGAAGATGATATGAAGATGTTCATGGAAGCATAAAAAGTATTATCTTACTAGAAAGCTGGTCAAATTGATTAGTACAAATAAATTAGCTCTCTCAAAATCTCATTTATATATAATCCTGACTACTTAAGTGTAGTTGGGATTTGTTTTATAAATAAGAAAGTAAAGAATATAAGAATATAGGAATATAGGAATATATGTTAAAAGGTAAATTAACGTGAAATAAATTACATTAAAAAAATAATATAATGGGTACAATACAATATAATAAAATGAAATAATTATATAAATATTAAAG
>JAEZKY010000344.1 GCA_023435985.1 Bacillota bacterium
GCATCACCAGTAGGACCTGTAACGCCGGTATCACCAGTAGGGCCTGTAACACCAGTATCACCAGTAGGACCTGTTACCCCAGTATTACCAGTAGGACCTGTTACCCCAGTATTACCAGTAGGGCCTGTAGCGCCGGTATCACCAGTAGGGCCTGTAACGCCAGTGTCGCCAGTAGGACCTGTTACCCCAGTAGCTCCGGTTGCACCAGTAACTGCGCTACCAGTATTTCCAGCAGGTCCAGTATCACCAGTAGGGCCAGTGGCACCAGTAGGTCCGGTAGGGCCAGTAGGACCAGTAGGTCCGGTTGCACCAGTAGCGCCAGTTCCTCCAGATGAGAATTCTATGCTAAGGAATGGTCTTTGTGTTTCAACTGTCCACTCTTTTGAGAAGTAACCTATAATAGTATCAATTACATTTTCAATACCAGTTAATGTTACACCAAAATTTGTTGCAGGGTTATTTACCCAATCTATTACTAAATTAGTTATATCAATACTTATATACCTACCAACATCTGCATCAGTGACATTTATGGAATAAATTGTTGGATTTATAGCAGGTGCATTATTCCATGTAACAGTACTTTCAGAAAAATCGCTTGCATTTGTAAATACGCTGACAGTCTGTGGAGACAAAACAGCATCAGGTAGATCTTTTCTAAAAACAAATAAATTTAAAGAAGCGTTTGTTATAGCACTTCCTGATGGAACAGAACCAGTTAAATCGAATTTTAATAAACTTCTGAATAGATCATTAGGCTGAACAAATCTTCCTGTAAATAGAAGACTTGAAAATCCAAAGTTTGTATTGGGATTTAACAATGATATATATGCATCCGCGGTGGGACTAAGAATTACGCTAGGCATTGTATCATCTCCTTCATTTTCTTCTGCTTTCGAATAATTTAACCATTATATAATTGGCTAATATAATATATGTAAAATAATTAAAAGTGACACAGCATAATAAATAATCACATAATGTGATAATATCTTACATTGTTTTTTTATTTAAAGAAAAGATGAATGAAAAATAGAGAAACCTAAGTCATGCGTTTATATGACTTAGGTTAACTAGGATATTATTAGTAGTATTTATATGGAATTATTATTTTGGAACTTGGCTACATACTGATAGGACATAAAAAAGCCTTTCATATTACTTCCAACAATATCACAGATTCGATCTAAAAAAACATTGTCTTCTTGTGATATTTCTTTAGAATAATGAAATATATATGGATTTACATAACCACATTCTTCAAATATTTTCTGTATATCTGGTAAGGTGAAAAATTTAGTGTAATGAGGATTTAATATGGAATCATTGTTATACATAAAGCTTCCTTTTAATAAACCTTTTATAACTGAATAATGCATTAGATTTGGTATTGTAGCTATTATATATCCAGTGGGCTTTAAAAACTTTTTTAACTCAGTTAGCAATTTCCATGGGTCTTTACTAAATTGAAGCTTATTTCCAATAATTATATAGTCAAAAAACTCCAATTTACTTTCTTTAAAGTTCATTGTATAGTTTTCCTCAAAATCCTCAGTTGTTGTTTCTATTATTTTCTCACATATTCTGGCGATATTTTTATTTGGTTCTATTCCATATAGCATTGAGTTAGGATGCATATACTTTAATTTAAGCAGCGTAGAACCAAGGCCACAGTCAAATTCAAGAATATTTAATTTTTTTTCTCTTGGTTCGTTTATGCGGCTTATAATATCAAATTTTAATAGACTTTGAGAGTTAGAATTAAAACCCCATTTTTCTTCAAATTTATGAGCATTTGTTTTTAAAATGTTACTGAATTTTGCATAATTTTCTTTAAAGGAAGTGCTACCGAAGTGGTGGATAAAACTATCATTACAAACCATAAGTTTATATCCAGCTTCTATAATTCTCATGCACAAATCGTCATCTTCAAAATTACCAGGGGCAAACCTTTCATCAAAAGCTCCAATTTTGTTAATAACCTCTCTTTTAATTAACATGCAGAAAGCTACTAGTCTAGATTTTTGTTCCCATTTTTCACTATTAGAAATGTTGTTCTTATCTGCAAAATCAATCATATTTGCTATATCTGTATAAGGGACATTTATTGATTGGTAATTGGAACAATTATTAGTAATGGATGCAGCGGCTCCAATTTTTTCGTCACTATATAGACAGATTTTGAGGTTATCAAGCCATCTTGGTGTAACCTTTGTATCGTTGTTTAAAAGTAAAATATCATTATCTTTTTCTGAAATATCTATTCCAAGGTTACAGCCTTTTGGAAAACCTAAATTCCCAACGTTTAAAATAAGTTTGATATCAGTTTGTTCTTTAAGCCATTCTCTAGTTCCATCACTAGAATTGTTATCTACAATAATTATTTCATAAGTGCCAGAAGTTGTATATTTTCTTATGCTTTCGAGGCATATACGATTATAGTTAAGATTATTATAGGTTATAATTATTATTGAAGTTTTTTTATTTTCAAACATTAATTTAATATCTCCTGTAATAGTTTAGTATAATAAATTTTTGCCTATAAACAGCGATACTTAAAATAGCATATTGCTGCTATTTTATTATATTTTATGAAAATCAACTAAAAGCGTGCAAATATCTATATAAACAATTCATAAATCTGATCTATATATAGAATAATTATTTATTTTAGTTAAACTTTTGTATGATTTCGGTAAGTTACCACATAAGTTTAAGCTTAATAGTGAATATTGGTAGCTTTTCTCTTATTTTAAAAAAAGGAATTTATTTTATTACAGATTTTTATCCAATCAAAATTGTTCCGTGTATTAATTTGAATATCGCTACATACTTGTTGAAGAATTTCTTCATTAGAGCAAATTGAAACGAGCTTTCCTGAGAGAGCTTCAAAATCATTTATAGGAAAAATATCTCCATATTTCTTGTCAGCTATAATATCTAACGCTCCATCTACATCAGAAGATATAATGTAATTTCCATTAAAGGCTGCTTCTCCAAATACTTGAGCAAAGGCTTCAACCCTTGAAGTTAAGCAAAATACTTTTGATTTTTCATATTCCTTCATAAGCAATTTTCTATCATAAATAGGTCCTGCAAAGACAACTTTACCTTGTAGGTGAGGGTAGTAATGATATAAGTAATTGTCAATATATTTATCAAAACCTGGTTCTATTGGACCTACTAATTTTAATTTCCAGTTAGGAAGTTTTTCAGAAGCTATTTTAAAGGCTTCCATTAAAATTTCAGTAGCTTTTTCATAAGCACCTAATCTAC
>JAEZKY010000360.1 GCA_023435985.1 Bacillota bacterium
CCATAGTTTATAGAAACGCTATTGAAAAAGGAATTGGGACTAAGCTAAATCTTTGGGATGAGCCACAATTAGCTTAATTTTAGTTATTACAGTTGAAAGGAGATCTTTATATGAGAATTGAAAAGCATCCAATTTTAGGTGAGCCTAATAAAGGACGTTTAGTGAATTTTGAATTTGATGGGAAAGCATTTGAAGGATATGAAGGAGAACCAATAGCAGCAGCACTAAGAGCCGCGGGTGTATTAGTTCATAGACATACTAAAAAAGGATCACCAAGAGGCATATTCTGTGCTATTGGTAGATGTACAGACTGCGTAATGGTAGTTGATGGTAAGTCAAATGTAAGAACTTGCGTAACACCTTTAGTTGAAGGGATGAAGGTTCAAACACAATATGGTGTTTCAACTCAAAAAGAAGCATAAAATTTTTATGAAAGGATAGGTATTCGTATGAAAAGATATGATTGTATTGTTGTTGGAGCAGGGCCAGCAGGTCTGTCAGCAGCTATAGAAGCAGCAAAAAGAGGACTAAAGGTTGTTGTATTTGATGAAAATTTTAAGCCTGGTGGACAACTATTTAAGCAAATACACAAGTTCTTTGGATCAAAAGAGCATAGAGCAAAAATTAGAGGCTTTAAAATAGGTGAAGAACTTTTACAAGAAGCAAATGATGCGGGAGTAGAAGTTGTTTTAAATGCTATAGTTATTGGTCTTTATTTAGATAAAGAGGTTACTGTAAAGATAGATGATGAAGTTATTCATTATAAAGGAGACGCAGTAATAATTGCAACAGGTGCATCTGAGAATATGGTTACCTTCGATGGATGGACACTCCCAGGAGTAATTGGTGCAGGTGCAGCTCAAACCATGATGAATCTTCATGGAGTACAACCAGGAAAGAAAATTCTTATGCTTGGCAGCGGAAATGTTGGAGTAGTTGTAGGATATCAACTTATACAAGCAGGCTGTGAAGTAGTTGCAATAGTAGATGCGGCACCTAGAATCGGAGGATATGGTGTTCATGCTGCTAAGGTGGCTAGATGCGGAGTTCCTTTTTATTTATCTCACACTATAATCAAAGCGGAAGGTGAAGAATGTGTAACAGGAGTTACTATTGGTGAAGTTGATAGCAGCTGGCAGATAATACCTGGAACAGAAAAATATTTTGATGTTGATACTATATGTTTAGCCGTAGGACTTTCTCCTATGTCCCAGCTTACTAAAATGGCTGGCTGTATCATGGAGGAAAATCCTAAAAAGGGTGGGTATGTTCCTGTTTGTGATGAATATGGTGAGACTTCAATTAAAGGAATATTTGCAGCAGGTGATGTTTCAGGAATTGAAGAAGCAAGTTCGGCAATGATAGAAGGAAGAATTGCAGGGGTAGCAGCTTCTTATAGATTAGGATTTATTGACAAAGAAGAATTAGAAGAAAAGGCAGAGGAATTGGAAAAGGCATTATCTAGTTTAAGACAAGGTATGTTTGGTCCAGAAAATAAAGGAAAAGATATTGAAAAAACAGATGAAGGCTTTGAGGTTTCAAAAAATCTTCTTAAGAAAGGATATTTAACTGATGAAGAAGTGATAAAATATCCAGGGGTTAAGTCTATGAAGGGAATACATCCAGTTATAGAATGTTCACAAAATATTCCTTGTAATCCATGTCAAGATGCATGCCCTAAAAGCTGTATCAAGATTGGAATAAATATTACCTCTCTTCCAGTTGTTGATGAAGAATCAACATGTATTGGCTGTGGAATGTGCGTTGCATCTTGTTCTGGACAATCAATTTTCCTTGTGAATGAAGATTTTGAAGAAGGTTATACTTCAGTTACTCTTCCTTATGAATTTTTACCGCTGCCAGAAAAAGGTGCAAAAGGCATTGGTTTGGATAGAAGTGGAAAAGAAACATGTGAAGTGGAAGTAGTAGATATTAAATCTGTTGGAGCCTTTGACCATACGAATTTATTAACAATAAAGGTTCCAAGTGAAATGGGAATGAAAGTAAGATTCTTTAAGCAGGCATAGGAGGTAAGATTATGAGTAAAGTAAATGATAGATCAAGAGATATAGGTGAATTTATTTCGCAGCCTGATGATGATATGATAATCTGCCGCTGTGAAGAAATTACAAAGGGTGAAATACGAAAAGCAGTACATGATGGTATGTTTACCATAACTGAAATTAGAAGATATTTAAGAACAGGTATGGGTCTTTGTCAAGGACAAACCTGCGGTAAATTGGTTAAGGGTATTGTAGCAGGAGAGCTTAAAATATCACCTTTAGAATTAGAACCAGCAGTATCACGTGCACCTATGAGACCTATAGAAATGGAAGTCTTCGGAAATGAACAAGTAGGAGGTAAATAGCATGAAAAACAGTGCAGAGGTAATAATCATTGGAAGTGGTGTAATTGGAAATGCAGCAGCATACTACTTATCAAAAAAAGGCCATTCTGTTATTGTCCTCGATAAAGGTGACAGTATCGGAGATGGAGGTTCAACAAGAAATGGCGGAGGAGTTCGTCAATCAGGACGTGATAAGAGAGAACTTCCACTTGCCATGTATGGTATAAAAAATCTTTGGCCTAATCTTTCAGAAGAATTAGGTGTAGATGTGGAATATTACCAAGAAGGTAATTTAAGATTAGGTAAAACAGTAGAGCATATGAAGATACTGACTAATCTTGCAAAGAATGCTCAGGATTGTGGGCTTGAGGTAAATATAATCTCCGGAGATGAGGTAAGAGAAATTAATCCATATCTTTCAGAGGAAGTTATAGGTGCAAGCTGGTGCCCTACTGATGGACATGCTAATCCTTTGACTACAACTTTAGGTTTTTATCGTAAAGCAAGAGAATTGGGTGCTCGTTTTATCACAGGGGAAGAAGTTATTGAAATTAGAAAAATAAAAGGAAAAGCTAGACAGGTAGTAACTAAGAATCATGTATATGAAGGGGAACATATAATTCTTGCAGCAGGCTATGAAAGCCGAAAGATAGCTGCTACAGTTGGGATAGATATTCCAATGAATAAAGTTTTGTTAGAAGTTCTTGTTACAGAAGCTCAAAAGCCAATGTTTTACCAAATGCTTGGTACTGCTGAAGCAGATTTTTATGGACATCAAAGTAAACATGGTTCCTTTGTATTTGGAGGTGCATCAGGTTATGAAGCTCTTAATAAGGATAATGGAACGCCAACTACAGCAAGTATTACAGCTTCATGTATATGTAGAGGAATAATGAAGTACTTTCCAGACTTGAAAGATGCCAAGATAGTTCGTACATGGGCAGGCTGGATAGATGAGTGTAAAGATCACGTGCCAGTAATAAGTCATGTAGAGGAAGTACCAGGACTTATCCTTGCTTGTGCCTTTACTGGTCATGGATTTGGAATATCTCCAACAGTAGGTATGCTCTTATCAGAAATGGTAGAAGGAAATGAAACTACTCTTGATATAAGTGCTTTCCGTTATGATAGATTTAAAGCTAAAATTTAAATAAAAAATACTATATACCGTCTTTGAAATTTTCAGCAACTCTCTTAAGTTGTAGCAAGTTTAGATACTGAAAATTAACTCGAAATTGATTATAAAAAATATTATACGAGAAAATATTAAAATATTGAGGTAGGAGAATTAACATGGATTTAACGAGAACAAATTATTCATCAGGCGCTCCACTAGAAGAAAAAACAGGATATTCTAGAATGGTAAAGGTAGGGCCATTTGTTTATATCGGAGGTACTACTTCTGTACAGCCTGATGGCACAGTTTATGGTGAGGGCAGTGCTTATGAACAGACAAAATACATTTTAGAAAAGTTAGTAAAATTATTAGAGAAATCGGGTTCTAAAAAAGAAGAAGTAATTAGAATAAAAGGTTATACAACTGATATGAAGTATGGAGCTGAAATTGCAAGGGCTTATTCAGAGATTTTTCATGATATCAAGCCGCTTTTTACAATGGTTGGTACTCCTATGCTTAATAGGCCTTCTCAGTTAATTGAAATAGAAATGGATGCAGTAATTATAACTAATGAACAATAAGAAAGCTTAGAAATACGAAAGAAAATACCAAGTCTAAATGGCCAAGGAGATCGACTTGGCTATTTTTTTACAATGATTTATTTGATGAATATATATATGTTGTAATTAACAAATCATAAAGTTTAATTGATATATACAACTTAAACCTTTACAAAATTTTTTGAAATGTAGAATTATTATTGCAATATATAGAATTAAAAATAAGTTTATTCCTATATAACCATGAAAAATGTATTCTCAATATAAAATAAATAATGTATAGTTGATATAAATATCTGTTTTTAAAATTTAATAATTATATGTTGAATGATTAATAATTATTAATGTGATTTTTTGAAAAAGTTTTAAAAATATTTAACTATAGATGAAAGTTGATCAGAATTTACATATATGAGTTTCTATTAAACTTATACTTTTAAAAGATGATTTTACAAATTCAAGTAAGCTTAATTTGTTTAAGAAAAAAAGAGGAGTGAAGGAGATATGGTGGGGGAAACAAAAGGAAATATTATTAGGCCTAAGCAGCCATATTTTGTAATGACTACATCTCATTATTATAAGGCAGTTATAATGAATTATGGAATTTCTCATTTCTACTGCTTCCAAAAAGAAGACATTATAGAAAGACCTTTTATCGCAGTACCAGATGGGTGTATTGATATCCTATTCTGTTGTGATGATAAGGCTCCATATGCACATATATGTGGAACAGTTCTTCGTCCAACATTGACTCATAATAGTGAAAATAAATACTTCTTTGGAGTAAGATTTTTACCAGGAAGTCCATTTAAATTCAAAAATATCACCATGTCAGACTTGGTTGAACAGGAAATTCCATTTTTAGAAGTGATAAAAGATAATGAATTGTTTGAAAAAATTACCTCAAGCAGAGATTTCAATCATCAGATACAGGTGTTTTTAGACAGATATATAAAGCTTTATGCTAATTTTAATGAAATAAATAAATATAAAGATTTAAAGAAATATATGTTGAATAACATTATGCAGACAGCAGGAAAAATCAAAATTAATGAACTTGCAGAGGCAACTGGATATTCAGTTAGATATATAAATAAGACATTTTCGGAGGAGTTCGGATTATCTCCGAAAGTATTTTGTAAACTTATGCGTTTTCAATATTTATTAAGTACTTTAAATGAGTTAGATAAAGATATATTTGAATCTAATTTAGCACAGATTTCTATGGATCTAGGATATTATGATCAGTCTCATATGATTAAGGATTTTCACGAATTTACAAATACAACACCTAAGATGTATATAAAGTCATTAAAAGAATCTGAATATAAAAAGCGAATAATTATCATATAGTAAATAAAAAGTAAAAGGAATATTCAGAGCAACAGATGCTTTGAGTATTCCTTTTTATAAGTACGTTGCAGCTGCTTAGGCTGCTTTGCTTTTTTGAATATTCTTAACTTAATTCTAACTGTGGAACAGGATTTCTAAAGAATTTTGTGACACCTGCTAAATATAAGCAGCCAGCTAACAGCCAAATTGCTCCGATTAAATGTGCATTTGCATCCAGATTAATAAAAATCCACATAGTTACTGCTAAGCCAATCGTAGGACATATTCCATAATTTATTATTTTCTTTTGTAAGCTGATTGGTTCATCATTTTTTAGTAAAAATCTACTGATTACTGCAATATTTAATAAGATAAAGCCTAGTAAAGCACCAAAGCTTACGATTGAAGTAATGAAGTCAAGAGAACAGAAGAGAGAAATAGGTGTTATAATGATTCCTACTAATACAGTAGCAACTACGGGACTTTGTGTTTTTTTACTGACATATGCAAGTTGCTTTGGCAATACTCCATCTCGTCCCATTGCAAAAAGTACTCTTGCAACTGCAACTTGTGAAGCTTGTGTTGTTGCTATTCCAAAGGAAACTATCAATGTAATTGTTGTTAATATATTAAGCCATGTTCCACCTACAAAGGTAACAACATCTGTGAAAGCAGTGTCAGGATTTAAGTCTTGATAATTTGGATAAGCCATTCCTGCAAAAAAAGTAGTTGCAATAAATATTAGTCCAATAATCAAAATCGAAAGTATAATTGCTTTTCCTACAGATTTTTCTGGATTAATAGTTTCTTCTGCCAAGGTACTAATAGCATCATATCCTAAATAGCTAAGAATAACGATACCTGTTGCTTTTAGGATGCTAGACAAGTCAAACTGCTCAGGATTATAAAATGAAATCATGCTAAAATGAATTGTTCCGTTAAGTAAAAGTCTTATAGTACACCCTATAAAGGCTATAATCACAATAATTTGCAATGTAAATAGTATCCAACTGCATTTAGACATCAAATCTACACCTAAAACATTAATCACTGTACTAAAGACGATAAATATTAGTATCCAAATCCAAGCTGGAACAGAAGGTATAAGTGCATTACCATAAATACTCCCAATAATAACAACAGTTGCTGGCATTAAGAAATAATCTAATAATATGCCCCAGCCAGTTAGAAAACCTAATGCAGGTGATACACCTTTTTGAACATATACATATACAGAACCTGCTGTTGGAAATTTCTGTGCCATTACCCTGTAACTCATTCCAGTAAAGAACATAGCCACCATTCCTATCAAATAACATAATGCAACCATTCCACCAGATGGTCCTAAATATACACCATACATGCCTGCAGGAGCTAGAGGTATCATAAATACCAAGCCAAAAATTACCAGATCGCTTGTTTTTAAAGTTCGTTTCAATTTTCCATGTTCCATAATAAACGCCTCCATTATATTCCAAATTATAAAAGGCAAGGGTATTCTGCTAAGCAGAGCACCCTTGCCCTAAATCCAATAAAAATTACTTTTAAATATATGTTTGTGAGAAGCTTCTTTCTGCTATAATAGCAAAATCTAATTTTTAAAGATTGTAAATTTCGGAACAAAAAATCTGAATTATTTATTAGGTACTCACTATTTAATGCTTATAATTTATAAGATTAGAAGTATGCATTTATTCTTTATGTTAACATAAGATTATTCTGTCGATATCTACTTGATGAATGTTTGAAAACCTAGAAATTAACAGGATTTTTTAAATTCTATTTAATTTTTGTATAGCTATTGAACAAAAGTTAAACCCAAATGAAATTGAAAACGACAAACAATTCGAATAGAATAAAATCAAGGAGGGGAGGAAAAATAAAATCCAGGGACAAGATTATAACTAATCTTAATAAGAAGGTAGGGATTAAATGGATAAAGAGCTTGTATCAATTCTTCAGATTTTATTAAATAGCACATTGATAACTACAAAAGGATTGCAGGAAGAAACAAATTCTACCAAAAGACAAGTTGATTACAGGTTAAATAAAATTAATGACATGTTTAAAGTTAAAAAAGCTCCACTAATAACTTTAGGAGCTAATAAAGACATAATTGTTCAAAAAGAGACAAAGGATGTAATTAAAGAAATTCTAAAAAGAAATTATTCAAAAAATACTTATTATTTCAGTAAAACAGAACGGCTTTTATATATGTATTTAATGCTTTTTATAAATATTGAGGATATTTCAATTAATCATTTTATAAATTCTCTAAAAGTAAGTAGGTCAACTGTAAATCTTGATTTTAAAGATTTGCTACCGGATCTTGAGAAAAAGGGCATTGAAGTTAGAAACAATCGTACAAATGGCTATTATTTAGTTGGATCTGAGATGGAAATTAGAAGAGTGCTTATTAAAAATATTATAGAAACTCTTTCTAATGAAGAAAGCTCAAGAATATTTGATATCTTTATTGAAGAGTATAAATTAGATAATTATGAAGATGCTAAAAAAACTATATCAAAGCTTATGAAAAAGCATGAAATTACTTTTGTTGAAGACAGATTAATTGAATTTATCTATATATTCATTTTTCTAAAAGCTAGAATGCTATCAAAGAAGAAAATCATTTCAGAAAATATAGATATTCCCAATATTTCAGTGATGATATCCATGAAGGAATATAAATTTGCTGAGGAAATATTAGAAGTATATGATAGCAAAGATGAGATAAAATCTCACGATATAATGTATATCAGTGCCTGGATTTTAGGTATATCAGTAGGTAATGCTGAAGAGGATACAAAAGATAGAGCTGCAATCTCGGAAATTGTAAATAAAATGATGACAAAGTTTGAGTATTTAAGCGGAGTTTATTATATAAGCCAAGAGAAAATCTTCAAACAACTATATGCTCATTTTAGACCAGCTTATTACAGACTTTTATTTAAACTGCCTATTTACAATCCACTTTGTGAAAAGGTAAAAGAAGAATACCGATTAGTATACAGAATTGTAAGTAATGCAATGAAAGAATTTTGTGGCTTATTCGGAGAAGAAATTCAAGAAGAGGAATTAGCATATTTAACGATGCATTTCGCAGCTATTTTCTCAAACGGAAAAGAATTTAATATTCTTAGAAAAAGAACAGCATTAATAGTTTGCTCAAATGGTGTTGGCAGTTCAGCTATCTTACATGCAGAACTTACAAGTTTATTTCCAGAACTATACTTTTTACCACCATTGGAATCCTCTAAATTAAAAGATTTTGCTACACCTGTAGATATTGTGTTTACTACTAATTACAAAGCAGAGGGTTTAGAAATAGATGTACCAGTAATTAAAGTTAGTCCTGTTATGACCCAAAAAGAAAAATATAAGATTACACGTGAAGTGTATATTCAATTGGGTGATATTTTTTTAAAGCAACCTAAAATAGATGAGGTTATGGATATAATAAAGAAATATGCGAAAGTAACTTCTGAAAGTATGCTTTCAAATGAATTATTATCCTATTTGACACAAATAGAAAATTTCACGTCTAAAGGAGAGGAAGGACTTATGCTAAGCGATCTTACTAATGAAACACTAATAAAACTAAAGGTACCAGCTAAAAATTGTGAGGATGCTATAAGGCAGTCAGCATCTGTTCTAGTTGAAAACGGTAAAGTTACAAAAGAATATGTTGATGCTATGGTTAATACAGCAAAAGAGTCTGGCGCTTATATAGTAATTACAAAACATGTGGCCTTACCACATGCAAGACCAGAAGCCGGGGCAAAAGAAATTGCAATTGGAATTGCAACTTTAGAAGACCCAGTGAAATTCGGTCACAAAGATAATGACCCAGTAAAATATGTCTTTACATTGAGTGCAGTAGATAACAACAGTCATTTACGCGCAATGTCAGAACTTGTGGAATTACTGGAAATGGATGAGTTCTTTAGAACCTTGGATAATGCTAAAGATCCTAAAGAAGTAATAGATTTTATAAAAGCACATGAAGCATAAAGGAGGAAATGAATTATGTATAAAATTTTAGTAGCTTGTAGAGCAGGTGTTGGATCTAGTTTAATGTTAAAAATCAAAACCCAGCAGGTAATAAAAGAAAATAATTTTCCAATAGAAATTGAACATGGTTCGCTAGATTCATTAAATGGATTCAACGGAGATGCAGTAGAAACCTTGGTTGATGTTGCAGAAGAGTTAAAAAATAAAAACTTGAAATTTGATATTATAGGAATTCATAACATTGTTGATCGTAATGAAATTAAAACAGCATTAGAAAAATTTCTTGCTTCAAAAGAAAAATAAAATTAATAGAATAAAGGGGAGATAGGTATGAATTTTATTATAAGTTTATTAAGCACACCCGCTGTTTTACTTGGTGTAGTTGCATGTATAGGTTTAATTCTCCAAAGAAAATCAGCTACTGAAGTATTTACTGGTGCTTCAAAAACACTTATAGGGTTTTTAGTATTTGGTATTGGTGCTTCAGCCATGACCGCATCATTACAAAACTTCAATAAGCTATTCCAGTATGGTTTTGGGATAACAGGTGTTATAGCCTCGCCAGAAGCTGCTACAGCACTTGCACAAAATACATATGGATTCGCAGTTTCATGTACATTGATTTTAGGATTCATATTAAATTTAGTTTTTGCACGTATTACAAGATTTAAAAACATCTTCTTTACAACAGGTCATAGTTTATTCTTTTCCTGTGTATTAGTACTGATCATGCAAGCTCATGGATTCAATAATACAACTACAATTTTAGTAGGTGGTACTATCTTAGGATTTATGTCAGCAGCATTACCTCAATTCTGTCAACCATTTATGCGTGAGATGACAGGTGGAGATGAGCAAGCAATTGGTCACTTTAATATGATTGGTTACGGTTTATCCGGTTACCTTGGCCGTATATTTTCAAAATATAAGGATCAGACCACAGAAGCAATTGAATTTCCTAAATGGTTATCTGTTTTCAAAGATTTCTTAATGGGTTTATCAATAGTTATGCTAATTTTATTCTATGTTGCAGCATTAAAGGCTGGTCAAGCATTTACTCAACAGCTTGCTGGTTCACAAGACTGGCTAGTATTCCCTCTAGTGCAAGCGTTTACATTTGTTGCTGGTATGTCAGTATTAATGACAGGTGTACGTATGTTCTTAGCTGAAATAACTGCCGCATTTGTTATTATATCAGAAAAATATATTCCAGGATCACGACCAGCATTAGATGTACCAACAGTATTCCCATATGCACCAAATGCAGTTATTCTTGGATTTATAGTATCATATACTGCTGGTCTATTAGCAATCATTGTTATGGCATCGCTTCCTGGTCTATTTCCTGTAGTTATTATTCCAGCTGCTCATATTTGTTTCTTCTCAGGGGGAACAGCTGCTGTGTTTGGTAATTCATCAGGAGGATGGAGAGGTGCTGTTTTAGGATCATTTGTTGTTGGATTAATGCTTGCATTCCTTCCAACATTGTTGTATCCAGTTTATGGAACCCTTGGTATACAAGGTGCTACATTCCCTAATATAGATTATAACGTAATTGGAAATGCGTTAAATCAAATTTTACAATTAATAAAACCTATCTAAGTCAATGAATATTATACATGTATGATACATTAAAAAATTCAAACATAACATGATTCTTTAAAATTTTAGTAGAAAATATTATAGTTTTTATTCTTTGCGTGATAGCTTTATAACTTTAAGGAGGACAAATTATGATTGAAAACACGTTACCTAAATTTTTAAACATACTATCTAGCGAAATATCAATGTTCATCGATTCAATTGATGAAATAGCTATAAATAAGGCACGTGATCTTATTCTTGAATCAGAAAAGAATAATGGTCGTGTACATGTGACTGGTATTGGTAAACCAGGTCATGTATCAGGATATATTTCTTCATTACTTTCATCTACTGGGACACCTGCATATACATTACATGGTACAGAAGCTGTACATGGTTCAAGTGGACAAGTAGTTCCTGGTGATGTGGTTATAGCTATATCAAATAGTGGTGAGACTCAAGAGTTAAAAGCAACTATTGAGACCTTGAAAGTTAATGGAGCTAAAATTATCGGAGTCAGCGGTAATTCAGACTCGTGGATAAAAAATGCTTCAGATATATTCTTGTTTGCAGGAGTTGAAGAAGAAGGAGACTTACTTAATAAGGCACCTCGTGCTTCAATTCTTGCAGAAACCATAGCATTACAGTCATTAAGTATTGCGCTGCAATATGCGAAAGGGCTTGATGCAAAACAATATTTAAAGTGGCATCCAGGCGGAAGCTTAGGAAAATCTATTAGAGAAGGGAAGTAATTTCATGAAATATAAGGGCATTATATGTGCAATGATTACGCCTTTAGATGAAAATCAAGATATTAATCCTAAGACAACGCGTGAATTGATTGATTATCTTATTGATAATGGAATTTATGGATTATTTATCTTAGGAACAAATGGCGAATGCCATGTTCTTACAGATGATGAGAAAGTTGAATTTGCTAAAATTGTTATCGAGCATACGAACAATCGTGTACCTGTATTTGTAGGAACAGGAGGTAACTCAACACGTGAAGTCATAAGTTTATCAAAAAAAATGGAAGCAATAGGTGCGAATGCATTATCAGTTATAACACCATATTTCGTGCCTCCAACACAGCAGGAATTAATTGCACACTACAAAGCAGTGGCATCTGCCGTTAATCTGCCAATTTTGATGTATAATATGCCAGGTAAAACAGGCATTAATATTGAACCAGAATCGGTACGTGAATTAGCTAAGGTTAAAAATATTGTTGGAATTAAGGACAGTGGCGGCAAATTGGAAAACATGAAAGCCTATCTTGAAGTGACTAAAGGTGAAGATTTTGGTGTATTCTCGGGGTCTGATTCACTTATTCTTGATATCCTTAATGCTGGCGGGCAGGGTGCAGTTGCAGCAACCGCAAATTTTCTGGCAGAAATTGATGTAGCTATTTATAACAACTTTATCAAAGGTGATTTACAAGCAGCTCAAAAAGCACAAAATAGCATTGAAGAGCTTCGCCGTATTCTTAAATTCGGAACTATTCCATCCGTTATAAAACAGACTGTTGTGTTAAATGGGATAGATGTTGGATCTGCACGACTTCCAGCAACACAACCTACTGGTGAAAAATTCGAAGAAATCAAGCGTGTAGTTGAAGCTTATAAGGCTACATTTAATAAGAGTTTGTACTAATAAGCTAATTAAAATTTGAGGCATTGAAGAAAATAACATATATATGATGTAGTAATGAATATTGAGGTGAATGATATGAAAAAAATAAATATAACTCAAAAAATGGTAGAGGTTGGAGCACTTGCAATAGTAAGAGCAGAAACAATTGAGCGTGCATGTGAAATTGCTGAAGGCTGCATTAAAGGTGGCATACCGGTTATGGAAATGAGTTATACCTTAAATAATGCAGGAGAAATCATTGAAGGACTTAATAAAAAGTACGGTGAAGAAATTTGTGTTGGTGCAGGAACGGTTTTAGATAGTGAAACTGCTCGTCATGCTATTTTACATGGAGCTAAGTTTGTTATTGCACCCAACTATAGTGAAGAGGTAGCAAAAATCTGCAATAGATATCAGATTCCATATGCACCAGGCTGCACCTCATTAACGGAAGCAGTAAATGCATTGAGTTTAGGTGCTGCATTTATTAAAGCATTTCCAATCTCAGACTTTTATGGTGCAAAATTAGGAAAAGTATTCAAAACACCAATTCCTGATATGCCAATTCTAGCTAGTGGTGGAATTACTCTTGATAATCTGCATATATGGCTGGAAAATAAAGTAGATGTTTGCGGATTTGGTGGCCTATTAACTAAAGGTAACTCAGAAAATATAGCAGAAAATGCAAGAAAGATTCGTGAAATCATAGACAATTTCAGAAGTTGTACTGCAAATTAATTAGATAAATCTAAAGTTAAGAGCCGCTTAAAAGTGGCTCTTACAAGTATTAGGAGGAATAAGAATTGAACATAGAAGAACTAAAAGCTGTAGCAAAAGCTATAAGAATAGACATTATTGAAATGTTAACAGAAGCAAAGTCAGGGCATCCAGGAGGGTCATTATCAATAGTAGATATACTAACAGTATTATACTTTGAAGAGATGAATATAAAAGCATATGAGCCTAAGTGGGAAGAGCGAGATAGACTTGTATTATCAAAAGGGCATGCAGCACCAGGGCTATATGCAACATTAGCTGAAAGAGGATATTTTAAAAAAGAAGAGCTTAAATTTCTAAGAAAGTTTGGAGCAATACTACAGGGACATCCAGACATGAAGAAAACTCTAGGAGTAGATATGTCAACAGGTTCACTTGGACAAGGACTATCAGCAGCTAACGGAATGGCACTAGCTGGAAAATTAGATAAGAAAGATTATAGAGTGTACACAATAATAGGAGATGGAGAACTTCAAGAAGGACAAATATGGGAAGCAGCTATGAGTTCGGCTCATTATAAATTAGATAATTTAACAGCATTTGTAGATTTAAATGGACTTCAGATAGATGGATCAAATGAAGAGGTTATGAACGTAAATCCAGTAGATAAGAAGTTCGAAGCTTTTGGATGGAATGTATTAGTGATAAATGGCCATAACTTCGAAGAAATAAAAGAAGCTTTAATTAAAGCAAAAGGAGCAAAAGGAAAACCAACAGTAATAATAGCAAAAACAGTTAAAGGAAAAGGAGTATCCTTTATGGAGAATCAAGCCTCCTGGCATGGAACAGCTCCAAATGAAGAGCAAAGAATACAAGCTTTAAGTGAGCTAAAAGGAGGAGAAGAATAATGAATGTAGCAACAAGAGAAGCATATGGAGAAGCTTTAAAGGAATTGGTAATAAATGAGAATATAGTAGTATTAGATGCAGATTTAGCAAAGGCAACTAAAAGCATAGAATTTAAAAAAGCAACACCGGAAAGATTCTTTGATATGGGAATAGCAGAAGGAGATATGATTGGAACAGCGGCAGGGTTAGCTGCTTGCGGAAAAATACCATTTGCAACAACCTTTGCAATGTTTGCAGCAGGAAGAGCATTTGAACAAATAAGAAACTCAGCAGCATATCCAAAGCTAAATGTAAAAGTAGCAGTAACTCATGCAGGTGTAACAGTAGGAGAAGATGGAGGAAGTCATCAAGCAATAGAAGACATATCATTAATGAGAAGCATACCGAACATGGTGGTTTTAAATCCATCAGATGCAATAGAAGCTAAAAAAGCAGTATATGCAGCTGCAGAATATTATGGACCAGTATATATAAGACTTGGACGAGCTCCAGTACCTGTGATTCATGAGGAGAATTATGAATTTAAAATAGGAAAAGGTGAAGTATTAAGAGAAGGAAAAGATGTACTAATAGTAGCCACAGGAATAATGGTTGCAAAAGCGTTAGAAGCAGCAGAGACTTTAAGCAAAGAAAATATAGAAGCGACGGTTGTAAATATGTCCACTATAAAGCCACTTGATGCAGAACTTATAGTAAGTTTAGCAAAGGATATAAAAAAGGTAATTACAGCAGAAGAACACAGCATAATAGGAGGCTTAGGCTCAGCAGTCGCAGAAGTATTATCAGAGGAGTGCCCAGTTAAACTTAAGAGAATAGGACTTAAAGATGTATTTGGACAGTCAGGAACTCCAGAGGCCTTATTAAAATATTATGGACTAACTTCGGAAGATATAGTTAAAGCAGCTAAAGATATCAAATAAAATTAAAAAGGGGGCGTCATAATGACTACAAATTTTTCTGCCTCAGAAAAAGATTTTAGTATAGAACTAAGAAAACTAATAAATGGTACTGATATTAGAGGAGTAGCTATAGGAACTGAAGAGTATAAAGCAAACTTAACTACTGAAATTGCAGCTTTAATAGGGGAAGGCTTTTTTAAGTGGCTGAAAAACAGAGGACAAAATAAAAGTAACTTAAAAGTAGCTTTAGGGATGGACTCAAGATTATCTGGCCCCAAGTTAAAAGATTCCCTAACAGAGGCTTTAATAAAAGAAGGGGTAACTGTATTTGACTGCGGTATGACTACAACACCATCAATGTTTATGACAACTATATTGGAGGATTATAAATGTGATGGAGCAATTATGATTACAGCAAGCCACCTTCCATACTACTATAATGGTTTTAAATTTTTCACTTCAGCTGGAGGGTGTGAAAAAGAAGATATTGAAAGTATAATAGATTTTTCTATAAAAGAAGATGGATCATCAAAAAGTTTAAAGGGTCAGGTGAAAAAATTTAGTTTAGTGGATGATTACTCAAGGGTTCTTATTGATAAGATAAGAAAAGCTACAGGTTCAGAAAAACCATTAGATGGAACTAAAATAATAGTTGATGCAGGAAATGGAGCAGGGGGTTTTTTTGCAGACAAGGTGCTAGAACATCTTGGAGCAGATATAAAAGGAAGCCAGTTCTTAAAGCCTGATGGCAGCTTTCCAAATCATATACCTAATCCAGAAAATAAAGAAGCCATGGAGTCTATAAGGAATGCAGTTTTAAGGTCTAATGCAGACCTTGGAATAATCTTTGATACGGATGTGGATAGAGCAGCTATAGTATCAAAAGCTGGAGAAGAAATAAATAAAAATGCTCTCATAGCTTTAATATCTTCAATAGTAATAAATGAAAAAAGTGGAGCAACAATAGTTACTGATTCCATAACGTCAACAGGTTTAACGGAATTTATAGCTGATTTAGGAGGAATTCATCATAGATTCAAACGAGGGTATAAAAATGTTATAAATGAAGCTAAAAGGTTAAATGCTGAAGGAATTGAATGTCCTTTGGCAATAGAGACTTCAGGTCATGCAGCGTTAAAAGAAAATTATTTTTTAGATGATGGAGCTTACCTTATAGTAAAAATTCTAATAGAAATGTCAAAAATCAAAAATGAAGGCAAAGATATTGACTATTTAATAAAAGATTTAAAGTACCCTGAAGAAAGTAAGGAAATAAGAATAAAAATAGCTGCTGAGGATTTTAAAAATTATGGACAGACAGTGATTGATAAGTTAAAAGAGTTCTCTTATAAAGTTCAAGGCTGGAAGCTTGAACCACAAAATTATGAAGGCATAAAAATAGATTGTACTAAAGAAAAAGGATGGTTTTTACTAAGACTATCATTACATGAGCCACTTCTTGCATTAAATATTGAAAGTGATATTGATGGCGGAGTAGAGAAGATTTTAGAAATTCTTAAATCTTTCTTTAATAATTATGATAGTTTAGATATTTAATTAATAAAAGGTTGGAGGTGAGTATACTTCTAACCTTTTTTTAGTGTGAGATTGTCTTTGTACACCTCATAGGGTTAGTGTAACACTTTAAGGATTTTTGCTGGTTTAGTATCAGTATGTATTCTAGCTAATTAGAGCATACAGAAAAATAAGTAAAGGCAAATTTAAAAAACTGCTTTACAAAGTAATGACTTATTTATTAGCAGTTTTTTTATTTAGAAAAGTCTTATATGCCTACAAGTAGTTTGTAAAAATATTTTTAAAAGTATATTTCTAATCTTTGGTATATTTGTAATAAAAATTATTAAATAAGAATAATAATGAATTAAGATCAAATTTCTAACATAGATTATTAATTTCATAGCAAATAGTCTATGTTAGAATGTAAAACTTTGGAGGTGTATAGAGAAATGACAAAGATTAAAACAATACAAGAAGCAGTAGAAAATATTAAAGATGGAATGAAAATTATGACAGCAGGCTTTTTAGGAATAGGTGCTCCATTAAAGGTTATAGATGCATTAGCAGAAAAAAATGTTAAGGATCTTACGCTTATCCAAGCTGTATCAGCTCATCCAGGAGAAACTCATGATATTGGGAAGCTCGTAGCCAATAAACAAATAAAAAAATTTATAGGCTCACATATTGGAACTTGTCCAGAAATACAAGAGCAATATAATGCAGGTACATTAGAAGTGGAATTTATACCTATGGGGACTATAGTAGAATGTATAAGAGCTGGAGGAGCTGGA
>JAEZKY010000298.1 GCA_023435985.1 Bacillota bacterium
GAGCACCAGTGAACATTATTATGTGGACTTTAAAGAATCCGTGTGGCAGTCTGTAGAAGATCAGAATATTGCATGGTAGAAAGAAGAGGGCGGCGGCTGGCGGTTCTACAATGGTGATACTGACGATTGCGTTCGGAATGATTGGCACTATGATGAAGTAAAGGACCTCTGGTACTGGTGTTATGTGCAAATCATAGCTGGTTGAGAATTACGGAAAGATCGATGCAGTGGACGCTGACGGAAAAATGATAACAGAGCCGGTGACACTCACGCCAGACCAAGATTGGGCGCTGTACTTTACTAATGAATAAAAAAATAAGTAAATTATGTTGCTAAATCCTTTTATCAGTATTTATTATAATTAATAACATCATAATCCAGAGTTAAAATGTAGCATGTGTGAACAATTTGTAAATTTAGAGAGAAAGTGTATCAATTTAAAAAAAACGTGATATAATAATTATATAAACTTAGTGACAAAAAAGTAAGTATAGGTTATAATATACCCGTTTGTCATTTTTTTTATATACTGCTGAAAGGGAGGTGTTAATATGCAATATATCGGAACTGACATGCAGGAGAGAATGGATTTATTGGGCTTAACGGCAAAACAAGTAGCTGAACGGGCTTTTATGGAGGAAAATGATATTAATTTAATTATTAACAATAAAGTTGCATTAGATGATATCGATGAATTTGATATTTCCTTGATTTGTAATATATTGCACTGCAAGCCAGAGTATTTTACAGATACCATGGTAAAATCTAAAGATCTACTTGTTGCTGCGATGAATAGAGGAAATGATAATGAAATATCTATAGGTGTTAAAGCTAAAATTCAGGACTTTTTAAATGATTTTGCTTTTGTTAAGGAAGTATTAGCTGAAAGATAAAAAGAGGTGCTAGTATTGTCTGATAGAATATTAGAGTCTGTTAATAATGCTAGGGATTTCTTTGATATAGAGAAATTCCCTGGCAATTTTTTTACTGCTTTAGAAAAAAAAGATTATATTGATGATTTTGGTATCTTACTGTTTAAAGAAGACATTGGAAAATTATCTGGTTTTATTGGTTATGGAGAGGGTAAATTAACAGTAATATGTATTAATTATAAAAGGCCAATAGGGCATCAAAACTTTACATTTGCTCATGAGTTAGGTCATTGGTTCTTGCACAAAGGACAAAGTATTTCTGACGTATATGTTGGTAATTACACACTTGATGAGGTAGAGAAAGAAGCAAATGATTTTGCTATTGAATTATTATATCCCCAAAATATTTTTCAAAAAGACTATCAGCAAATAATTGAAGATAACCTACTAAGTAATTATAATAGAGCTAAATTAGGAGAATATATTGATACATTATGCCATCGTTATTGTCTGAGTTTTGAAGTTATACTAAGGAAAATTTTATATAAAAACAGGCAAGCATCAAATTATGGTGATGTTAAAAAAGAAATTGAAATATCATTAGGGGGAAAAATTTCAGAGTGCTTTGAAAGAGATTTTTATGTCCCAAACGATGAATTACCTGAATATCAAAGATTAATGGTGCCTTATGGCAATTTAAAAAATAAATTAAATGTGCTTGTCAGTGAAAATAAAATAGGGCGTGCCACAGCCGAATCAATCATGTTAAGAAATGGAATTGACATAAACTGATGTACTATTTAGTAGACACAAATGTGTTTTTACATGTCATTGATTCGTGCATATATGGTGTGGCAAACTTATGTAAAACTAATGACAATGATGTTTGTGTAACACAAACGATAATAGATGAACTTGAGCCGGGTTATTATAGGGAAAAAGAAGATGTATCATCAAAAGAAATTCATACGTGTGTAACAAATTTAGTATATGGTAATATGGGGTTCAAGCCTATAAAACTAATAAATTTATCTGATATTGAAGGTGCAAAAGAAGAACTAAAACAAATTAGAGATCGATTTTATGGTTGGATGAAAGACCCTACATATTTACAATCTATGATAGATCAAGGTTGTTTAACGCTTGAAGAAATTAAAAAAAGTAAATTTAGAAAAATGGATCTTGGTGAGTGTGAGTTAATAGCTATTGCTAAGGTTTCTGATGGAAAATACTGGATAGTATCAAATGATAGGGGAAGAGTATACAAGCATCCTGAAGTTAACGTTTTTGAAAATTATGCTAAATATATTGTATTACTATCAGGAGATGAATGGCTTAAAAAGATAGGAAAAATTGGCGAGTAATTTTAATAAACCGTTTACTTAATTGTAGTAGACGGTTATGGTTTCAAAAAAATGAGCTTTCGCTTTATACGAAAATGTCTATATAAAAAGGCGGGCATCTGGTATTCCGGACCCCGCCTTACATCATCATTTTCTATAGTATTGCTTAGGCCATTGTGGTTGTCTAAAATACTGAGAGTTACTTTCAGCGCTTCTAATAAAGCGTAATGGATTCCAGTAAATATAGTAAGAGATCAATCAAGCTCAGTAATAAAAAATCGTAAAGTCAATGCTTTAAAATGGAGTACGTTAATAGGATTTTTATTATCCTAGATTGAGTTGATTTTATATGGATTTAGGGCTTTGTGAACGGAGTATTTACACAGAGCCCTTTTCGATGGTTGTTTATGGATCAATTATAAAAATGATTGTCATAATAAAGATTTATGAGGTAAAATATTTCCTTTAACATCATATCACCCGATTGATAATACATTGATTTATCCACGAGGTCTTCCATACTATTTGCATTATGCTCACTTATACTCAGATAGTCTTTGATCGTAATGATCCTTCCACTTCTGTTGGATGGTTCTTAAAACTTCCAGTTCATCACCAGATAATTTTTCTAAACATAATTGATAAATCTTATTAATCTCATTATAACAACCTTTATAGTAATTGCGGGCATTTGAATTGACTTCTTCCTTGTTTTCAAGACTGATGTTATAGTAAGCTCTAAGCTTCATTAAATAAGCAAGAGAATCCAAATAATTTTGCCTGTCGTAAGAAGCTGGCTTCGGTAGTGCCGGTACTCCTTTTGTAACTATACTATCAACAAGCCATTGGCTTATTGCTTGTTCGGAGTAATCATGCCATTCTACATCTGGTAAGTTATCAAACGAATCTAAGTGTTTATCAAATGTGTCTTTATCAATTGGCATATCATTTATAAAATGGGTAATGTCAGGAGTTCACCCTACTGAATTTATAATATCGTCCTGAAAAAAAAGTATCTCCAATAAAC
>JAEZKY010000308.1 GCA_023435985.1 Bacillota bacterium
GACATACACCTTGGATGTATTTTTTTAGAGATAGAGAAAGAATACTTGATTTATTTGAGATGGTTTGCGGCTCTAGAATGACTACAAATTATATGCGCATAGGTGGAGTAAGCTATGATCTGCCTGAAGAATTTATTCCAAGCTTAAAAAGTTTTCTTGATGATATGGATAATAACTTTTTGGAATATGAGCGAATCATTACTGGTAATGAAATTTTTATAGCTAGAACAAAAAATGTTGGAATAATTCATGGGGAAAGAGCATTGTCTTATGGTTTTACAGGTCCAAACCTTAGGGCATCAGGTATAGACTGGGATTTAAGACGTGATGCACCTTATGGCATTTATAATCGTTTTAAGTTTAAAGTAATTGTTGGGAAAAACGGTGATTGTTATGACAGATGGTTAATGCGTATTGGAGAAATGGAAGAGAGCGTAAAAATAATTAAGCAGGCATTAGAACAAATTCCGGAGGAGGGATCAGTTTTAGCTAAAACTCCAAGACTGATAAAACCTCAAGAGGGAGATATTTATCACCAAATTGAAGGTTCAAAAGGTATTCTAGGTTATTATTTGGTGAGCGATGGAGGGGATAAACCTTATAGACTGCACATTCATGGGCCATCTTTTATTAATATTGGTGCTTTCCCTGAAATGACAATAGGTGGCACAATTCAGGATGCAGTTGCGATACTAGCATCACTTGATCCTATATTAGGGGAAATTGACAGATAGTTTGGGAGGTAAAAATGGAAAATATATTTGTAAATATATCAACATGGATTAATGAATTAGTTTTATCATTAGGGATACCAAATTTTGTAATGAATATTATCATGAGCGTAATTTATTTTATTGCGATTAATGTATTTGTATTATTAAATGCTATGTATCTGATTTATTTAGAAAGGAAATTTTGTGGTTATCTGCAACAGCGTCTTGGACCAAATAGATTTGGACCAAGAGGGATATTTCAGAGTGTTGCAGATGTCGTTAAGCTCTTAGGTAAAGAAGATATCATCCCAGAGAAAACTGATAAATTAGTTTTTGTAATGGCATCTTTATTAGTTATGGTTCCCGCCTTATTAATTTATGCAGTTCTACCTTTTGGTAAAAATATGATTGCAGTAAATTTAAATCTAGGATTGCTTTATTTTTTAGCTATATCTGGAACTTCTTCTATACCTATTTTAATGGCGGGATGGGGATCTAATAATAAGTACTCACTTTTAGGTGGAATGAGAGTAGTTGCCCAAATGATAAGTTATGAAATTCCTATGATTTTTTCACTTCTTGGGGTAATTATGATAAGCGGTTCCTTAAACTTAACTGAAATTACCGCAGCGCAAAATAAAGTGTGGTTTATTTTTTTACAGCCTATTGCGTTCATTATTTATCTTGTCGCTGCCACAGCAGAGTTAAATAGAGCACCATTTGATCTAGCAGAGGGAGAGCAGGAGATCGTAGCTGGGCCGTTTACAGAATATAGCGGAATGAGATATGCACTTTTTTATCTTGCAGAATACACTAATATGTTTGCTATTTCAGCTCTTACAGTTATTTTGTTTTTAGGGGGAGCCAGCGGCCCTATATTACCTTCGTGGATTTGGTTCATTTTAAAAACTTATTTAGTAATTCTACTGCTTATGCTTGTTCGATGGACTTTTCCTAGAATTAGATTGGATCATATGATGTCTTTAAATTGGAAATATCTTATTCCTATTTCTTTGATGAATATTTTATTAACAGGAATAGGCATTAAAATATTTCAATTAGTTAGTTAAGAGGTGAATTTAATGTTTGGTAAAGGATTAATAAATGGTCTTAGAGTAACTCTTGGGCATTTATTTGAAAAAAATATTACTCAGCAGTATCCAGAAGAAAATCCAAATCTTCCACCACGTTCTCGTTGTTCTTTTAAACTGGATTCAGAAAAATGTATTTCATGCAGAATTTGTGCTTTGAGCTGCCCAAATAGAGTTATTAATATAGAAAGTTATAAAGATGAAAATAATAAAAAGCATTTAAGTAAATATGAAATGAAATTAGAGTATTGTCTTTTTTGTGGACTCTGCGTTGAAAGCTGTCCAAGGAAGGCTCTGCAGGTAACTTCGGACTTTGAATTAAGTGCTTATAATAGAGCTAAAACTAAGTTAACACTTTTTAGTGATAAGGAGGAATTACTATGATTTCAGCTTACGTTTTTTGGCCAATAGCATTTTTAATTATAGCTTGTGCTATAGGCGTCGTTCATTCGAAAAATATTATCCATAGTGCTTTAGCTATGATTTTAACATTTATAGGTATCGCAGTAGTTTTCATCTTACTTGAAGCTGATTTTCTAGCGTTAACACAAATTTTAGTTTATGCGGGAGCTATTTCAATCTTAATTGTATTTGCTATAATGCTTACTCGAAAAAGTGATATGAAAAACAGTAATCCCTTTAATAAATTAAGATGGACAGGTTTAGTATTTTGCTTAGGATTTTTCACAATTATTACTCGTTTAATTTTAGTTAGTAAATTTACTTATAAGAATTTAAGTATAGAAAATACCATTAGTGCTATTGCAGACGGATTCTTTGGAAATTATATGATTCCATTTGAAGTCTCTGCATTACTTCTATTAATAGCCTTGGTAGGCGCTATTATTTTAGCAAAAGGAGTGAAAAATTAAATGGTTGGTTTAGAAGGTTATTTAATACTAGCAGCGGCTTTATTTTGTATTGGTCTTTACGGAGCTTTTGCTAAAAGAAATGTTATCAGTGTATTAATGTCAATAGAAATCATGATGAATGCAGTCAATATTAATTTAGTAGCTTTTAATAGATTTTTAGCGCCAGAAAAGGTTACAGGACACCTTTTTGCAATATTTGTTATTGTAGTTGCAGCAGCTGAAATTGCTGTAGGCTTAGCTATTATATTAAATATTTATCGCAGTCATACTACATCTAATGTAGAAGATTTCAATATTTTAAAATGGTAGGTGTTATGATGAGATTTATAGATTTAGCGTGGATGATTCCCACATTTCCTGCAATTGCATTTATACTTATTGCTTTTATTACAAAAAAATCTAAAGGTACTAGTTCAGCAGTTGCAATAGTTGGGATGGTTCTTTCTTTTATATTTTCTTTAGGCATTATTTATGAGGTTATTGCTTCAAAAGTCAGTATTAATCAGCCTATTGAATATGCTGTTTCCTGGCTCTCGGTTCCAATTAAGATTGAAGCTGGAGTGCTAGTTGATCCACTTACAGCAATTATGCTCTTAATTGTAACTTTTATAGGTTTATTGGTTGAGATATACTCGTTAGGTTACATGAAAGGAGAGCAAGGTTTTTCTAGATTCTTTGCAAATTTATCTCTATTTAGCAGTTCAATGCTCGGACTCGTAATTTCCAATAATTATTTTCAAATGTTTTTTTTCTGGGAACTTGTAGGTTTATGTTCTTACCTTTTAATTGGTTTTTACTATGAAAGGCCTTCAGCTGTAAAAGCTAATAAGAAAGCATTTGTAGCTAACAGAATTGGAGATTTTGGATTTTTAGTTGGAATGCTTTGCCTTTTCATGGCCTTTGGAACTTTTAATTTTAGAGAACTGGCTGCTAATATTCCAGCATATAAAGATGTTGCTTATTTAATTATAATAGCATTATTGATCTTTGCAGGACCAGTAGCAAAGTCAGCTCAATTTCCACTTCATGTTTGGCTTCCAGATGCTATGGAAGGACCAACACCAGTAAGTGCTTTAATACATGCAGCGACAATGGTTGCAGCTGGTGTATATCTTTTAGCACGTGGCTATATTTTATTTTCTTCATTACAAGAAGTAAGCTTAGTAATTGCGTATACTGGAGGAATAACTGCATTTATGGCAGGAACTATTGCAATAGTTCAAAGAGATTTAAAAAGAATTTTAGCTTTTTCAACCATGAGCCAGCTAGGGTATATGGTTATGGCAATGGGAGTGGGTGGATTTACTTCTGGAATGTTCCATCTTACAAGCCACGCATTTTTTAAAGCGTTATTATTCCTAGGAGCTGGAAGTATTATTCACGCTATTGGTGTGCAGGATATTTTTAAAATGGGCGGCTTAATTAAAAAGATGAAGCTTGTAAGCATAACTTTTATAATTGCATCTCTATCATTAGCTGGAATTCCACCGTTATCAGGCTTTTTCAGTAAAGATGAAATTTTAACAGTAACTTATGAACATGGATATATATTTTTATATTATTTAGGTTTGCTTACAGCGTTTTTAACAGCATTTTATATGGCTCGTTTAGTTTTTATAGTATTCTTTGGCGAGGAAAGAGAAAAACATTCTGTCCATAGAATTCCTTGGTGTATGACTATGCCATTAATCATATTATCAGTTTTTTCAGTAGCTTATGGTTTTATAAATGAAATATTTGCTTCATATATATACTTTCAAACACCTCAAATTCCTGAGGCAAATTTAATGGTTATGGGCGAATCAGTAGCAGCGGCATCTGGAGGAATACTACTCGGATGGCTTATCTATGGTAAGAAAGTAATATCAAGTGAAGTTCTAAGCACGAAGTTTAGAACTATACATCAATTTCTTTTTAATCAATATTATTTAAATGAACTTTACCACTTAGTATATGAAAAAGTAATTTTAAATATATCTCATTTATTTAATTGGTGTGATCGTAATATAGTAGATGGAATTTTTGATAATACTACTTCTTTGATAAGTAGAACGGGAGCTAAACTTAGACTTATTCATTCAGGACGGGTGCAAAACTATGCTTTGATTTTTTTCATTGCAATTGCTTTAATAATTCTTTGGCTCGCAGCACCAATTTTAGGAGGGATATAGATGGAATTTCCGATATTAACGTCAATACTATTAGCACCAATTTTGGGTATTCTTATAATACTTTTTTTCCCAGCTACTAAGGAAAAGGAAATAAAAGTAACAGCATCAATTGTTACTTTTATTTCACTCTTACTTTCCATTATAGCTTTTGCAACTTACAATAAGTCAATAGGAGGGCTTCAATTTCAAGAAACTTATTCTTGGATACCTGCATTTGGAATTAATTATTCTGTAGGGGCGGATGGTTTAAGCATACCTTTAATATTGCTTACTGCTATTATTATTTTTGCAGGTGTTTTTTCATCATGGAAAATGGAAAAAAGAATAAAGGAATTTTTTATATTCCTACTTTTACTAGTTGCAGGTGTTTTTGGAGTATTTATTTCAAGAGATTTATTTTTCTTTTACCTATTTTTTGAAATAGCCGTTATTCCAATGTATATATTAATTGGGGTATGGGGAAGTACAAGAAAAGATTATGCTGCAATGAAGTTAACTTTGTATTTATTAGTAGGTAGTGCATTTATCCTAATTGGAATTATTGCAACCTTCATATATGCTAATAAATTAGGAATAAGGAGTTTTGATATACAAACCCTTAGTAATATTAAATATAGTCCAAGTTTTCAAAAATTTGCTTTTTTCTTAATGTTAATTGGTTTTGGGATATTAGTACCTATGTGGCCTTTTCATACATGGTCTCCAGACGGTCACGTGGCTGCGCCAACAGCCGTAAGCATGCTTCATGCTGGAGTCTTGATGAAATTAGGTGGTTATGGAATTATCCGTGCAGGAGTGTTTTTATTTCCAGAAGGCGCAAAATATTGGGCTCCTTTAATTGCAGTACTATCAATAGCTAATATAGTATATGGAGCTATGGTTGCTATGGCTCAAAAGGATTTAAAATTTGTAATTGGGTATTCTAGTGTAAGTCATATGGGGTATGTGCTACTCGGAATTGCTTCATTAAACTTCGAAGGAATAGATGGAGCTGTAGCTCAGATGTTTGCTCATGGTATTATGACTGCATTATTCTTTACTTTAATAGGAAATATTTATAATCAGGCTCATACAAGAGAAATTGCTCGATTTGGAGGCTTAATACATCAAATGCCAAGGGTAGCTATTGGTTTTATAATAGCTGGTTTTGCATCATTAGGATTACCAGGATTTAATAACTTTGTTGCAGAATTTCTAATATTTTTAGGATCTCACGATGAACCAAGAAAACTATTTTCAATAATACCCTTTAAAGCAATTTCAATACTAGCCATTCTAGGAATTGTTATTACTGCTGCCTATATATTAAAGGTAGTTCAAAGCACCTTCTTTGGTCCAAGAAAAGAAGAATGGGATCACTTAGAGGATGCAAAAGGAGTTGAAATGATACCTATAGTGATGCTTGCAGGTGTATTAATATTTTTCGGTTTATTCCCATCACCACTAATTGATCTTATTCACAGTGGAGTAATGTCACTTATGGGTAAGATATCAGACATAGGAATGATAATGGGAGGATTTTAATTATGAGTTATATAGTTGAACTTTTAACTGCAGCTTTATGTCTTGTACTTTTGGTAGCAAGTTTATCCATACCAAAGTACAAAGAAAAGCTTGGTTTATTTACAGGAATTTGTCTTTTGATAATTTTAGTGATTTCTTTCTTTAATGGAGGAAATGTACAAACTTTACTTAATGGAGCTTATATTAATGATTCCTTTAGTAATTTTTTTAAACAGTTATTTTTAATAGCTGCTATTTTAACAGTATTAATTTCTAAAGATCATTTAGTTTCTAAACAGGGTGAGTTTTACGCCTTAATTGTTTCAGCACTACTTGGAATGATGATTATGGTATCTTCTGGAGAACTCATAGCCATATATGTAGGATTAGAATTAATGACCATATCCTTTTGTGTTCTAATTGCTTATAAGGGCGATGCAAAGTCAAAGGAGGCAAGTTTAAAGTATATCATTTTAGGTGCAATGTCTTCAGCAATTTTCTTATACGGATTAAGTTTAATATATGGCATAGCACAAACTACAGTTATCAAGGAAATAGCAGAAGTATTAGGAACAGGAAGCGCTTCACCATTAGAAATACTAGGTATGATATTTTTAATTGCAGGTTTTGCTTTTAAAATTGCTATTGTTCCTTTTCATATGTGGGCGCCAGATATTTATGAGGGAGCACCTACTTCAATTACAGTATTTTTAGCAGTAGCATCTAAAGTAGCAGGTCTAGCAGTTTTATTAAGACTATTTATGACTGGGATGCCATCTGTGTCTAACTATTGGATTGAGCTAATAGTTGTTTTATGTGTTATAACTTTAGTGCTTGGAAATCTAGTTGCTATTCCTCAAACTAATATTAAGAGATTGCTTGCATACTCAAGCATTTCCCAAGCAGGTTATTTTTTACTTGGGATTATTGCAAACTCGAGTCTTGGTGTAGCATCAATTATGCTTTATAGTTTGTTTTATTTGTTTGCAAACATGGGGGCTTTTGGGGTTGTAATTGCAGTATCAAAGGCAACAGGCAGCGATGAAATCAAAGATTATGCTTATTTATCAAAAAGATCACCTTTTCTTTCAGCTGTTATGCTTATTTCATTGTTATCTTTAGCAGGAATTCCACCATTAGCCGGATTTATAGGTAAGTTCTATTTATTCTTATCCATAATAGAAAAAGGAGAGTTATGGTTAGCATTTTTAAGTATTGGAATGAGTGTAGTATCAGTATACTATTATCTTAAAGTTGTTAAAGTAATGTACTTTGGAGAAAGTTCTGATAAACTTGAGCCTATTTCGGTTTCTATAAGTACGAAATTAGCATTAACCATATCAATGATAGCTCTTGTTATATTCGGAATTTATCCAAATCAAATGATAAACATAGTTTTATCAGTATCGAATGCATTCTTATATTAATCTCAGAGTATCTAATATTAAATTTATTTTACATGAATAAACCATGCATATAAGAGATTTACATCTCAATTTATGCATGGTTTAAAGTTTTATATGATTATAACTATTTGTAAAAGGTAGTGCTATATATGAAATTCTAACTTCTACATATAAAATTCATAACTTTATGCTAAAATACTAAATATATTAATAAATAATATTTTATAAATAAATTGATGATGTTTTTTTGTATAGTTAAATATTTAAGTTTATATATACGATGTATATAGGATTTTTAAATAGAGAATCCTATAAATAGTATGGGGGTATGTTATGAGTAATATTTTAATAGTAGAAGACGAAAAGAGTGTATCGGAAATTTTAAAAGCATACTTAGAGAAAGAAGGCTATGGAGTTTATTTAACTGAAAATGGTCTAGATGGAATTGAGGTTTTCAGAAAAGAAAAAATTGATCTTGTAATATTAGATTTAATGCTTCCGGACATTGAAGGCGAGGAAGTTTGCAAAATTTTAAGGAGAATATCTGATGTATATATTTTTATGCTAACCGCTAAAAGTACCTTAAGTGATAAGATAGAAGGCTTAAATATTGGAGCAGATGAGTACTTAACAAAACCATTAAGCCCAAGAGAGCTTACTGCACGGGTAAATGCTTTATTTAGAAGAGTGGGAGAGAAGCATGATAACATTCTTTCTTTTAACAATGATAAGCTAATTATTGATAATGATAGGAGAGTAATTAAAGTAAATGGAGAAGAAATCAGTTTAACACCTAACGAATTTGATATATTATGTGTGTTAGCATCAAATAAAGGAAAAGTATTTTCACGGGAAGCAATAATAGAAAGGGCTTTTGGAATTGATTTTGATGGTTCAGATAGAATTATAGATGTTCATATTAAAAATTTACGTAAAAAAATTGAAGAGGATAGCAAGTCGCCGATATACATACTTACTGTAACCAAAATCGGTTATAAGTTTGGTGATGACGTATGAAGCAGAGTATTAGAAAACGTCTTAGTTTAATTATAATAGCGTGTTCTGTAGTTGCTGTAATTCTATCAGCTTTATTAGTAAATATGACGATTACTAGTACATTTAATAGTTATATGGAAAATATACAGACTCAAAGAAATACAAGATTAGTAGAGTATTTTCAACAGGTTTATAAAAGTGATGGTAAATGGACTGCAAATTCAGGAGAAGAAATGATGCATGAAGCATATATGAGTAATTACTGCTTAACTCTTTTAGATGAAAATCAAAAAGTAGTTTGGGAAATGAATCATGAGGATATTAAATATAAAAATTATATGACCCTAAATGGTAAGGAAGAAACTGGGGTTTATAATACGAATACTTTTAATATAGACGTAGACGGAAAAACTGTAGGCTATATTATAGTAGGCCAATATTCACCTGTTTTATTTTCTCAAGAGGATATAAGCTTTAAAACACAGATTAATAAGAGCATCGTGTTTAGTGGAATATTAACTTTAGCAATTGTGGCTGTAATAAGCCTCATATTATCAAAACAATTTTCTAAACCTATAAAAGCAGTTTCAAAAACTTCTGTAAGTTTGTCGAAAGGAAATTATGATTCGAGATCAAATGTAAAAAGTGATATTGAAGAAATAAGAAATTTGACAGAGAGTATAAATTCTTTAGGAGACAAACTAAATAGTCAGGATTTACTTAGAAAAAGGCTTATTTCAGATATATCTCATGAAATAAGAACTCCTCTTAATGTACTACAGAATAATTTAGAAGCAATGATAGATGGAGTAATACCTGTAACAAATGAAAAACTAAATAATTTAAATGATGAAGTAATAAGATTTGGTAAGCTTTTAAATAATTTAAATGCATTAAAGCAAATTGAATCAGATGAAATTGTACTTAAATTAGGATTAGTTGATATAGGAGAGCTTCTTGATAATGTAATTAGCGATTTTTCTATAGCAGCAGATGAAAAAAATGTAAAGTTACTCATAAATAAAGAATCTGGGATTAATTATACAGTTTTAGGTGATTATGATAAATTAAAACAGGTATTTATAAATCTGATTTCGAATGGAATTAAATTTACCAATAGTTCTGGAACTGTATGGATTAATATTAGTAGTAATGCTGACTCTGTCATAATTGAAATTAAGGATAATGGTATTGGTATAAAGAAAGAAGATCTGCCTTATGTTTTTGAAAGAATGTACCGCGGAGATAAAAGCAGACATAAAATCGAAGGTAGCGGAATTGGACTCACCCTTGTAAAGAAAATATTAACATTACATTCTGCAACAATAGACGTAGAAAGTAGAGAAAATAAAGGAACAACATTTACAGTATGTATAAGCAAAAATAATTAATGAATCTACATAAAAAATTTAGAAAAGGTATAGTTTTAACTGAGAAAAAAATTTTAGTATTTAGGAAAAATATTATTTAAATTTCATAATGAAATATTTGTTTTTTATAAAATCCTCATAAAATCTTCATAACTTTTTTATATAATTGATATATCTAAAAATTATGAAGATTATAATTGATTACTGGGCAATTATAGTAATTTGGTGGAGGGTAATATGAGCATTAAGAGAGAGATTATTAAAGTCTATGATATGACATGCACTTCCTGCGAAAACAGGGTAGAAAAAGCTTTGAAAAAAGTTAATGGAGTTAAAAATGCTATGGCAAGCTATAGTGCTCAGCAGGTGGTTGTTGAGTATGATAGTGAACTTTGTAATCAGAATAAATTAAAGGAAGCTATTAATCAGGCTGGTTATAGCACGAAAAATTCAAGCACTATGAAATTTGCAGGCTTTTTGGTTATTGGAGCAGCAATTTTGCTTCTTGGCAGTTCAACAGCAGGTTTTGACATGAGCGATAAGCTGAATAATGCATCTTATGTGGTGCTATTTATTGTTGGCATGCTTACATCCATTCATTGTGTAGGTATGTGCGGCGGAATAATGCTTACGCAAAGTCTATCTAAAAACAGTATTGTAGATGAAAAGCAGAATAAATTAAAGAATTTAATGCCTTCAATTTTATACAATGCAGGTAGAGTGACTTCTTATACTATTATTGGTGGTATTGTAGGTGCTTTAGGCTCTGTATTATCATTATCCCTTAATGTAAAGGCTGGACTTCAAATTTTTGCAGGAATATTTATGGTGATAATGGGCTTAAATATGACTGGATTTTCTTTATTTAGAAGATTTAATATTAAATTGCCGTGGTCTTCATGTAAAATAAAAAATAAACCTAAAGCACCTTTTTTGGTTGGAATGTTAAATGGTCTTATGCCTTGTGGACCTCTTCAGACAATGCAGCTTTATGCTTTAGGTACTGGTAGTGCCATAAATGGTGCAATTTCAATGTTCCTATTTTCTTTAGGAACAGTTCCGTTGATGTTACTATTTGGAGCAGTGTCAGGATTATTAAGTAAAGGTTATACAAAGCAGCTCTTAAAGTTTAGTGGAGTTTTAGTAATAATACTTGGAGTTATTATGGGAAATAGAGGTCTTGCGCTTGCAGGTGTTAGTGTGCCTAATGCTAGTAGTTTAGCACAAAGCTTTTCAGGGAGTGAAGCAAGTGCAGCTCAAGCTAATATTGGCAAGGCAACAATTGAAGATGGAGTCCAGGTAATAAGGATGACTGCAGATAATAATGGATATACTCCAAATGCTTTTTATGTACAAAAAGATATACCTGTTAAATGGATTATAACAGGTAGTCAGATAAATTCATGTAATAATGCAGTAGTGATACCATCATTAAATATACAAAAAACTTTGAAGTCAGGAGAAAATGTAATAGAATTCACACCTAAAGATGGGGATATTAATTTTAGCTGCTGGATGGGAATGATAAGAGGTGTAATTAAGGTAACGGATAATCTTGATTCTGTAGACACATCTAAAGCAGATTCATCAATTCCAGCACCAAGCAGTGGAATGAGCTGCTGTACAGGGGGAGCTCCAGGAGCTGCTGGTACTGCACCACAAACTCAAAGTATATATGGAAATGATTTAAGCGAGGTATCTACTGATAGATTGATTAAAAAAGTAAATATTTCTGGGGATACTCAAAGCTTAAATATAAAGGGAACTGGATATGAGTTTGAGCCTCTTGTAGTAGTAGTGCAAAAAGGAATAAAAGCTAACCTCTCAATTGATCTTACTTCTTTTAATAATGCAGAGGGTAAATTCTCCATATTAAATGGTGAAAATAATGATGTAGTAACTAATTTTACGGGCAAAAAAGGAGTGGTAAATGTCGAATTTACTATACCTAATAGTGGAACATATCTTATTGTAAAAGATAATTCTATTGCAGCTGCAATTGAAGTTACAGATTCATTACAGGCTGCTAATTTAGAAGATATTCGTAAAAAGTTAATTAATGACTAAAGTATATTAGGAAAATATGAGTTGATATCTTGCTTAGTTAAAAGATATCAACTTTTTTAATGTTAAACTAATTTGAAATTTTAAGATCTTAAATAATAATCTTCATCTTATCTTCACATTATTTATTTAAAATAGATACATGAGGAGGGGATAACTTGAAAAGACACAATTTAAGTTTCAAGCAGGAAAATATGCTTTGTCACAGATGCTTAATGAATGTAGTAAGAACTCTCAGTTTAGTCAAAGGACTAGAAGAAATTTATGTTAATCTGGAATCAAAAAAAATAAGAATAACCTATATAGACGAAGAAATATCAAAGGATGATATAAAGAATATTGTAAATAAGTCAATTTTGAGTGGAAAGGTAATTAAACTTACCTCAAAAGCATGTTAAATAACAAGGAGGATTTTTATATGAATTGTCATGGAAATAATAAAAATGGAGAAAATAAAAAACATAGTCCAATAAAGCATATGTTAATGATGGTGCTTTGTTGCGGATTGCCTTTTATAATTGTAGCAATACTTCCGTTTATAAATATAGGAACAGGCTTTAAGGTTGTAATAAGTGGAATAGCACCTTTTTTATGTCCACTGTTTATGATTGGCATGATGGGTATGATGTTTAAAGGGATGAAAAAAGAAAATTATGCAAATAAGAAAGAGATAGATAAGGAATAAGCTAATAAAAGCAGCGATTTAAGATACTGCAGATTATGTAATAAAAATTTAAGAATCTTAGAACGACAGTTTAAATGTTCAAAAGGCTTAAGTATTAGAAAACTTAAGCCTTTTAGATTGCCTATTTATTTTATATAGATGGCTTCTACATAAAATCTTTATAAGTATTTTATATAATACATGATATAAAAGGAGCGATGTATATATGGAAACAGTAATATCAATATTGATATTTATAGGAGCAATGTTTGTAATGTCTAAATTAGGTTTAGGATGTTGTGGTGGACATTATAAGAATAACCGCACAAAAAGCTGCTGCAGTTCAAAAAAAGAGGAGGTTTATGAAAAATAGTTTATGTAAATTGATAAAATAGAAGCAGAGAATAGAATTATAAAGTTATTTAAGAAGGAAGCTGTTCTTAGCTTCCTGGTTTTGTAAAATACATGCGTTATCATACTACAATGATTTTGTTGACATTAGAATGAGTATTATAATTTAGGAGGGGCACATGAGAGCATTTAAAGGTTTAAAGCTTTCGCAAAAGCTTATATTATGTTTTTTATTGATTTCATTTATTGTAGGTGGAGTTGGTTTTATAGGAATATCAGAGATGAGGAAGCTTAATGCAAATTCAACTTCTATGTATGAAAATAACTTAACAGATTTGAAGACTGTCGAAGAACTTAAAGGAAACTTTTTGCAGATACATTCTGATTTGTTATCTCTTTTGAACACAAGAGATGAAAGTAAAAAACAGAAAATTGAAGGAGAAATTGAAAAATTAACGGATGAAGATATGAAATTTTCAGAGGAATTCATGGAAGCATCTAAAACAAATGATGGAAAGGAGTTAATGTCAGAATTCATGGAGCTTCATGAAGAATATATGATGGAACGTAAAAATTTTTCAGAGTTAATAGATGAAGATAAATATGATGAGGCACAAATGGCTTTTCAGATGGTAACGGAGTCAAGAGATAAAACTATTGACAGTATTAATAAAATTATACAATCAAATTTCCAGGAAGCTAAAAATACAAATGATATTAACAATTTAATATTTAAGAAATCTTTTTATTTAATGATTGAAATAGTAGCATTTGGTTTTATTTTTGCCATATTACTTGGAACCTGGATATCAACAGTAGTATCAAAGCAAATTAAGAAGATTTTATTATTTGCGGATGCTTTAGGTAATGGAGATTTGACTCAAAGGATAGCCATTTCCTCAAAAGATGAAATGGGGAAAATATCTAATGCTTTAAATAGAGCGGCAGAAAATACTAGAAAACTTATAGCTAAAATAATATCGAATTCTCAAAATATAAGTGATTCAAGTGAAGAAATTTATAAAACAATAGATGGGATTTCAATGAAAATGAATAATATTAATGAGGCAACAAAGGAAATATCTTTTGGCACTGAAGAATTAAGTGCTACAGCGCAGGAAGTGAATGCATCAATTGAAGAAATAACTTCAAATACAACAGAATTATCAAAGAAAGCAAAGGAGGGAGATAGGGCTTCCAATGAAATTCAAATTCGTGCAGCAGAAATTAAAGATAAAGGCTTAAAATCAATAGAGATTACAAAGAAAATATATAAAGAAAAGCAAGTAAATATTTTGAAAGCAATAGAAGAGGGAAAAATCGTTGAAGAAATTAAGATTATGGCTGATTCTATAGCTAATATTGCATCTCAAACAAATCTTTTAGCATTGAATGCAGCTATTGAATCAGCAAGAGCTGGCGAAATGGGAAAAGGATTTGCTGTAGTAGCAGATGAAATACGAAAGCTTGCAGAACAATCATCAGAAAATGTTTCGAACATACAAAATGTTATACTTCAAGTAAATAATGCATTTAATAATCTCTCAGGCAATACTCAAGAAATACTTTCGTTTATTGATAACAACGTGAATCCAGATTATGAGCTATTCTTGCAGACAGCCTTAAAATATGAGGAAGATGCAGAATTTATTAAAGATATGTCAAAAGAGATTTCAAATGGAGCAATTCAAATACTTAATTCAATAGAGCAGACTAATGTTGCAATTGAAACTGTATCTGGTACGGCACAGAAATCAGCAGAAAGTTCAGAGGGAATATTAAATAGTGTTGATGAAACGACTATTGCAACTCAAGAAGTTTCAAGTTTTGCACAAAAACAAGCCGAATTATCAGAAGAGCTTAATCACTTAATACAAAAGTTTAAGATATAATTTAAATCATAATTAAAGAAAAAAGCAATACAACTAAGTGAAGTTTTAAGAAATATGTGCTTGACATTATTACTAATTAGTAATAATATTATTTTTATGAATAAGAAGATTACTTATGGAGAATTAAATGATTTAAATTTAAAAGCAGTTATAGCCTTAAGTCGATGTATTCAAAGTGTTAATAAGAGAGAATACAAAATCATCAAAGAGGGAGGATTAACTTTTTCGCAATTTGGAGTACTTGAAGTACTATATCATAAAGGAGATTTAAGGGTTAGTGAAATATTAGAAAAGACTCTTTCTACTGGTGGAAATATGACTGTTGTCATAGATAATTTAGCCAAAGATGGTTTAGTTAAAAGATGTGTAGATCCAGAAGATAGACGTGCAAGTTTAATAAGCATCACTGAAAAAGGAAGAAAGCTTATCGGTGAGATTTTTCCAAAGCATGTGGATAATTTGGGTGAAATTTTTGGTGCTTTAAATATAGAGGAAAAGAAAAACTTAATAAATTTATTGAAGAAATTATCAGGTGTATAGAGGTACACCTTAATTTTTAAATAAATATTACTAATTAGTTATAAACTAATTAGTAATATTTGATTTTAAATTTGTATATTGAGAGGAAGTTTTAATATGAATTATATAAATAACTTAGAAAACAATATTAGAGATGTATGCAGTGATTGCGGTCACAAAGGAACTGAAAAGTGTAATTATAGAATGTGTAATATTGGGTTTGCAAAGTACGTTATAGAAAATATAAAAGATAAAGCTACAAATTATATTGAAGATGGTGAAAATCTAATTCCTAAAAATGATCTGAAATATTATGATGAGAAAATAATTGCAAAAGGGATAGCAAGTATTTGTAAATTATGTAAGGAATGTAGTGATAGTCATAGTG
>JAEZKY010000333.1 GCA_023435985.1 Bacillota bacterium
TGATATATCATCTGTATATGCAACAATACAGGTACCACAGGAAAAAATAAGTGGAGTAAAAACTGGGCAAGCAGCTACAGTTACGATTGAGGGAAGTGATACAACATATGATGGTGTTGTAGGAAATGTTGATTTATCAGCAGATGCAACATCTAGAGTTTTTAATGTTAAGATTAAAATAAGTAATGATGATAAAGCGTTATTACCAGGCGTATATGGAAAAGTGACTTTAGTTAGTGACCAAACAACAGATGTGATTAGTGTGCCAGTAAATGCTTTAGTTGGAAATGAAGGAGATTATTCAGTATTTATAAATGATAATGGAACAGCAAAGAAGACAAAGGTTGCTATTGGTGAAACTAATGATAATAATGTGGAGATAACATCCGGCATTAACGATGGTGATCAGATAATCACTTCAAATATAAGTACCCTGCAGGATGGTGATGAAGTAGATGCAGTGGCTAAACAAGATGGCGGTGCTGAAGACACAGCAGCTAAGTAGGGGGGATGACAAATGAATATTGCAAATATTAGTATAAAAAGACCTGTATTTATTTCAGTTATAATGATTGCCCTCACTATTTTAGGTTATATGTCTTATGAAAAATTACCACTTAATGATATGCCAGACGCTGATTTACCTTATGTTTCAGTTGCAGTTACAGAAGGCGGAGCTACACCAGAAGAAATTGAAAGTAAGATAACAAAAAAAGTAGAAGATGCAGTACAGCAAATTTCCGGTGTTCAGAATATAACTTCCACTGTAAATTCAGGTGTCTCGCAAACTACAATAGAATTTGATTTAAGTAAAGATGGTGAAGTTGCAGCGCAGGAGGTTAGAGATAAAGTTTCAGGTATTCGAGGACAATTACCAACAGATGCTGATGATCCTATTATTTCTAAGTTTGATATGTCAGCACAATCAATAATATCTATAGCTGCTTATGGTTTAGACGATAATCAAGAAATGGGAGATTTTGTAGATAATACATTAAAGACAAAATTATATGCAGTTTCCGGTGTTGGGGCAATAAACGTATCTGGTGAGGATACAAGAGAAATTCATATAAAACTTGATAATAATAAGCTTATGCAATATGGCCTTACATCAAGTAGTGTAGTAAATGCTATCAAAAATGATAATATAGATCAATCTACTGGAAAGGTTACTGATGGAGATAATCAAATATCTATTACGACAACTAGTAAAATACAAAAAATAGAAGATTTTAAGAATATTTTAATATCTAATAAAAATGGTACAGAAATTAGAGTAAAAGATATTGCAACAGTTGAAGATGGAGTTGAGGAGAGAACCAGTCAGGCTTATTATCAAGGAAATCCATCAATTGGTATTGATATAGTTAAGCAGTCTGGTGCCAATACTGTTCAAGTTGCAAAAGATGTTAAAGCAGCATTAGCTGAGGTTCAAGCTTCATTACCTAATGGAATGCATGTTGATGTTGTTAGTGATAACTCTACTTCTATACAAGATACAGTAAATGATGTTATGGACACTATTAAAGAGGGATGTATATTAGCAGTTATTATTGTATTTTTATTCTTAAATGAATGGGAAAGTACTCTTATAAGTGCATCGTCTCTTCCAATTTCGATTATAACTACCTTTATTTGTATGAAGGAGATGAACTTCTCATTAAACACTATGTCTTTAATGGCGATGTCACTAGCGGTAGGACTTTTAATTGATGATGCAATAGTTGTTATAGAAAATATTGTACGGCATCTGCATATGGGTAAGTCTCCAATACAAGCAGCTAAAGATGCTACCTCAGAAATTGGATTTGCCGTAATAGCAACAACTTCAGCAGTTATAGCAGTTTTCTTCCCTATGGCAATGATAGAAGGAATACTCGGTAAATTCTTTATTGAATTTGCACTTACAATTGTTTTTAGTATGGCAGTTTCATTGTTTGTATCCTTTACCCTTGTACCTATGATGTCATCTAAAATGCTACAGTCAGGAAAAAAAGAAAGCAAAACATTTATTGGAAGATTCTTTAGAGCGTTTAATGATAAATTTGATGCTTTGGCTGAGAAATACTCACACCTTTTAGCTATTCTTCTTCATAGAAGATTGATAGTATTGCTTGCTTGTGTAGCTATGTTTGTTGGAAGTATTTTTCTTGTTTCATCATTAGGCTTTGCAATGATGCCTACAACTGACGAAGGACGGATAAGTGTTAGTGCAAACTTTGATACAGGAATTACTTTAGATAATGCCTCACAAAAAACAAAACAACTTGAGGAGATCATTAAGAAGAATCCAGAAGTACAGTATATGTATTCAACAGTTACTAATAGCAGTGGAACAGTTAATATTACATTGGTAGATAAGAAACAGCGTAAGGATAGTGCGAGAGATATATCAGAGAAGCTTAGAAGCGATATGTCAAATTTACCTGGAATGGAAATTACAGTATCAGCTGCATCCATGGGAGGCGGCGGCGGAAGAGGTTCAAAAGATGTAACGTACGATCTTGTTGGAGATGATAGAACAAAAGTTCAAGCTTTTGCAGAAAAAATGAAAGCAGAGATGGCTAAAGATCCGCAAGCAAGCGATGTTGGTATTAATACTAGCTCAGGTACACCAGAAGTAAAGATGACCGTAGACCGTAATAAGGCAGCGGATTTAGGAGTTAACGCTTCAGATGTTGCAAACACATTAAGCACATTATTTAATGGTTCTACTGTAACTAAATATGATGGTGGAACAGATAGATATGATGTTAAAGTAATGCTTCAGGATGGTCAGCGCAAAAATCTTAATGATCTTGATGGAATCTATGTTTCAGGGTCAAACGGTAAGCTGATCCCTATAACCCAAGTAACTAAGAAAGTTGTAGGAACAACATCTTCAACTTTGCATAGATATAATAAACAGGCACAGGTTGAACTTTCTTGTAACGTCAAAGGTTCAGCTACAGGTACCTTCCAAAACCAATATTTAGCTAAGATAAAGAGTGAATTGCCACAGGGAGTTTCATTATCAGTCGGAGGATCGAATGGAACCATGCAGAAAAGTATGACTAGTATGGTACAAAATTCAGTTTTATCAATCCTTCTATTGTACTTAGTTATGGCAGCACAGTTTGAGAGTTTTGTTGATCCAATAGCTATAATGTTTGCTTTGCCACTTGCGATGATTGGAGCAATAATAGGATTATTTATTGGAGGAAGTCAATTAAGTATGGTGGCTTTAATAGGTATAGTAATGCTTATGGGACTTGTTGCTAAGAATGGTATTTTGCTTGTTGATGCGGCTAAGGAAAGAATTAAAGAAGGAATGCCAAGAAATGAAGCACTAGTAGAAGCAGGGCTTGTAAGATTACGACCAATAATCATGACTACTTTAGCTATGATATTTGGTATGATTCCTACAGTATTAGCTACAGGAGCAGGTACTGAAATGCGTAAGCCAATGGCAGAGGCAATAATAGGAGGATTAATTACTTCAACAATTTTAACATTGTTTGTAGTACCAATTATGTATACATTACTTGATGGTTTAAAAAGAAGGTTTAGAAAAATTATTCATAGAAAGACGTCAAATAATGATGTGGATTCGAATATAAATTTATAAGGTTAAGGAGGCTATTCTAAAAATTTAGCTTTAGATAGCTCCTTTAAATATAAATATTGGTTTACATTACCTTTAAAGATTTATTGAAATTTAATTATTAACAATGTAGAATATAATTACACTAAATACTAAAATAATAATATTTGTGGAGAATAAACTTTAATTAGAAAAATTAAAGTGAATTAAAAATATCAACTAATCAAGTAAATTTATATTAAAAAATTAATGAAGAGGAGATTATTAAACATGAGAAGAAATATAAATAAAATAATCGCATTTGCAATAGGTGTAAGTGTTATGAGCGGAAGTATTATACCAGTATTTGCAGCAGATTCTACAACAAATGCATCTATTACTACAACTACAGCTTCAAATGCAGCAAGTACAACTACTGCAAATTCAAAGTCAAATGTTCTTACTTTAGATGATGCCATAAAGTCAACAATTAGTATAAGTAATACGTTAGCTCTTGATGAACAAAAAATATCTTATCAAGATAAAGAGAATGATATAAATAAAAAGGCAGATGACTTTAATGATGTTGATGATGATAAGGAAAAATATGATGATGATACTGCTGATACTACATTAGATCAATTAAAGCAGCAAAGAGATTTTGATGAAGATTCATTAACACAAAAAGTAACAGATCAATATAATAA
>JAEZKY010000057.1 GCA_023435985.1 Bacillota bacterium
AACAGAAAATAGCTCATTTTTGTGATGTTGAAAGAAATGCTGTTATAAATTGTCCAGATGTTAGTTCAATTTATGAAGTTCCTTTAATTTTAAGTAAAGAAAATGTAGGGGAATATGTACTTAAAAGGTTAAAGATGGAATCTCGACAGCCTGACCTTAAGGGTTGGCAGAAAATTGTGAAGTCCTTAAAGAAAGAGGAGCCAGTGGTAAATATAGGGATCATTGGAAAGTATGTGGAGCTTGAAGATGCTTATATAAGTATTAGAGAGTCTTTAAAACATGCCGCAGCAAGTATTGGGGTTAAAGTTAATATAGACTGGATAAATGCTGGAAATTCATTAGATACTAACAAACTTAACGGGTTGGACGGACTACTTATACCTGGTGGTTTTGGTGAAAGAGGTATTTCGGGAAAATTAGAAGCAGTAAGATATTCTATAGAACATAATGTCCCCTTATTTGGAATTTGCCTTGGAATGCAGTGTATGGTAATTGAATTTGCAAGGTTAAATGGTTTTGAAGATGCAAACAGTACTGAATTTGATCCAGAGACCAAAAATCCAGTTATTGACATCATGCCCGAACAGATAAAGCTTGAATATATGGGAGGAACAATGAGACTTGGTTCTTATCCATGTAATGTTAAAACTGGAACACAAGCATATGAAGCTTATCAAAAAAAATCTGTAGACGAAAGGCACAGACACAGGTTCGAATTTAACAATGAATACCGTGAAGTATTGCAGGAAAAAGGTTTAATAATTTCAGGCATGTCCCCTAATGAGTTGCTTGTTGAAATGATAGAGCTTAAAGATCATCCATGGTTTTTAGGCTGTCAGTTCCATCCAGAATTTAAATCAAGACCAAACAATGCTCATCCAATCTTTGTATCATTTATGAATGCTGCATTTGAAAATAAAAAACTTAAATCGTTATAAGTAGTTGAATTACAAAATTATCTAAATACATTAATAAGCACGAGGGTCAAGTGGTACTATGATTTTCAATATACCTTTAATTTGCACGGTCATAGCAATTATAGCATGTATCTATGCTAGTTACACTGATTTAAAATCAGGAATTATTCAAAATAAGCTCACTTTCTCATTAATAGCATTGGGACTTATTTTAAATGCAGTTTATGCATTTATAACAAATAATATATTGTTTATTGTAATAGGAATAATATTTACAGCTGTAATCTTTGCTTTGGGTTACATTTTCTGGAAATTAGGGGCATGGGCTGGTGGAGATGTTAAATTATTTACCGCACTGGCAGCTTTACTTCCTTTTTCTCCATCTCTTTTAAATTACAGCATAATGGGAGTACCTTTCCCAATTCTTTCCATATATGGATTTCCTGTTACTATCTTAATAAACAGTTTACTTTCAATACTTCCATTCCTGCTAATTTACGTGTTATTCATAGCAGTACGGAGAAAACCTTATCTTGTAAGCGAATTATTAGCTCCTGTTAAAGAATATAAGAAAAATATAGTATTAGCATTTGTTACAACATCTGCTGTTACTTTAACTTACAGTATATTACCGTATCTACCGTACAGAACACTGTTAATATCATTAGTTCTTATAATTATTTTATCATTTATCATTTCAAAGCTGCCTGATATGATAAAAGCTGTTATTTTATCTGTTTTTACGGTGTATGCATTATATTTAAATATAAAGGTAACTGTAATCGGAATTGCTGTTATATTTGTAGCAATAACTGCTGTTGGAATTATTAGAAAATTGATTACAACCGTAAATAAAAAAGCGCTCCAGGATGATTATGAACTTTCTGATTTAAAAGAAGGAATGATACCTGCTTATAATATGTATGAAAATGCCGATGAAGTTTATGTTGATGATAAAGGATTTTTTGATAAAATAAAAGAATCCTTAAAAAAGGGAGACCCTACAAGTTTTATGGCTTCTAAATGTAAACTTTTAATAAGTTCAATGGCAGCAGGTTTAACAGAAAATGATATAACTCTTCTTAAAAAGTTATCTAAAGAAAATAAAATAGACAATAAACTTAAAATTAAAAGAGGAGTACCATTTGCCCCTGCTATTTTGATTGGTCTTTTAATATCTCTCTTTATAGGTGATTTGGCTGTTATACTCCAGAAAATATTATATGTAATAATATACTGATTTATAGTATCATATAATAATTAATAGAACTTATCTTTGAGAAGGTACACTTAATTATTTATATAAGGTATAAATAACATTAACCAGAAAGAATTGAAGTAATAAGGTAAATTTCTGTTTAATATAATGGTAACAGTAATTTATAAGTTCATTAATGCATATATTGTATCAAGCATTATTAATAACACAAATTAGAGGAATTTCAATGGATATATTTGCCAAATTCGGTGAGTTGATTATAAAAATATTTGATTTTATTGGAATGTTAATTTTAGCAATACCTAAACTCCCTTCTATTTTAAGAAATGTTAGTACTGATGATATTAAAGATAAAGTTAATTCTGAATTTCTTAAAGAAAATTTATCTAAAGTAAAAGATACAGGACTTGACATAGGTGAAAAAGGAGCTTCAAAGGTTTCTGGAATGAGAAATACTCAAGTTTCAGAGTTAAAAGATAATGCTAAAAATGATAATGAAAAACTTCAAGTTTACAGTACACAATTATCTGAAAAATTTACTTCAAAAGAAAAAGAAAGGACAATATTTAAACTTCAATTGATTTCTATAGGTTTTTTAGTTGTATCTGTACTTTACATATTTAACTTCTTGATGTCTATTCTTTATGGTGTTCTTGGAATTCTATTAGTGGTATACATGATATATCTATTAAAGTATAAGGTTAAATTAATGTATCCCGTAGATTTCAAGGCTTATCGTGACTTTTTCGCGATGTATATCGTGGCAGGTATAATCTTAGTTATAGTTAGCAGTAATTCAGATTTTGTAATGGCATTTTCATTCCAGTTTTTCCCACATCTTACAGTTCTGATTTTTGCTGTAATATTTGCTGCTGCTGTATTTTTGATTTTTAGAATTAGGTATCATAGAGACTATACTTATGGGACTGTAATTGAAACCAGTAAAAACATGGCTTATGTAAAAATTGAATATGACATATGCTCAAATATTAAGCCTGATATGTACTTTGTAAATAATAAGTGTGGTGCAAGTGAAGGAGACTCTGTTATAATTCAGATAGAAGAAAAATTATTAAGCAGGAATGGAAATAAACCTGTTAGTGTAATTGAGATTTTAAAATAATTATTTTTTTTCTCATCCCTAATTATTGCATTGATTTAATATTTTTTATTGTTTTCGAAAATTTTTGACTTTTTGACCCCAAAATCACAGATTTTGAGGTATTTTGGCAGTGTTTTGCATGCTACGCATTTTTTTAATTATAGGTTTCACAGGCTCCTAAACGAAGTTTTGAGGGCTTTTTCTACACAATTTATTCCATTATTAAATGTGAACTGGAAATTTCTAGTACGTATTGAGATTTTTCTTTGAAGCAGTCTAAATATCGCTTTTTATTTTATTTAATTTGGGTTATGTAGAATTGTAAAAAAAAATTAAAATTGGTTATTATTTGATATAAGATAAAATTGAGCTTACTTAAACTAAAAAAATAAAAATATGGATAATTTAAAAAAATTAAGTTTATGAAATAATGCTCATGAATTTAATTATTCTACTATTTCAGCAAAACCAAAGTTTCTTTAAGAAGTAACTTTAATTTTAACTTCATTGCCTAACTTTGCGCCTGTTACAAAAACAACAAAGCATTATATTATAGATATCCATAAATTCAGACACAAGTTCTAGCTTTATTTAGAAAAAAGATTATATCCTAAAAATTAGCAAATGGAGAATAAAATGTAGTATATTTGAACTTATGTTCTTTTATAATTTCTAAAAAGAGAAGTTAGATACTACCAAGATAGTAGTACAATAAAATTAATTATACAATTTGAATTGTATATCTATGTTTACTAGTTACAATTGTATTATTGGTCACATTGTATCCCTGAGATGCTATTGATGATAATATACTGCTGTTTATGATTTGATTTTGGGTACTGGAAAGCGAACCACTAATATCCACTTGAAGTGTTATATTACTTCCATTGGTAATTGTGTTTATATCTTCGACTCTTACTGGAACAAAGTTTGTATTATTCATAGCGAGAGTAGTTGTTGCATTATCTGCTGCTGATCTTACTGCGGATGTTATAACGCTCTGTTCGCTACTATCGCCTACATACCAACCGACAGCACAGACGATTACTGCCATAAGAGCAAGTATAAGAACGAATTCTATTGATATTTGTCCTTGTTGATCCATCTTTGTCATGATTAACTCTTTTTCATTAGTGGAGTATATGCTTTACTATTTTCATTATTGTAATACCATTTAGCAAATCCATATGTTTCTTATTTAGATATATTTACGTTATTAGAAAGTGTAATACTATGTTAGACTGAAATAAGAGGTTACAAACATATATAAATGTTGTTAAGTTATATAAGATATCAATTGAAGTTTATATAATCATATTGTAGGAGTGTAAGAATTTGGGATTAATAGGTAAAGATTCGGGGGGTCAATTATTTTCTTTGGATTTGTTATTTGCTCTTATTCCTCTAGTTCTTGTTCTGGGTATGGTTGCTTCAGATATGGATAATATAACGTATCTGGTGCAAGATACTGTTTATAGAAGTTCTACAGATAGAGTAGCTTCTGATACTCTTGGTACCCTTTTAGAGACATCAGGACAGCCTAATAATTGGGAACAAAACAATAATTCAACAAGCCGTATTGTCGGGCTTGCAAAATGTGATGCAAATGGAAATCCTATTGAAGGCACTATATCTCCAGCTAAATTAGGTGCGCTGAGGGAGTTTGATGTACAGAATATTATAGGTAATAATTATGGATTTTATTTCACGATTACTTCCATGGACGAGAATACCACTTTGACAAATATCAGTACAAACGGGAAGGGATTAAATAGCAGTGTTTCTGATATTGTTAGAGTAGAAAGAGTAGTTTTATATGCAAAGTTAGACGTTGTATCTAATTTAAAAAATGATATTAGGAATACAGGGACTCCTAGAACTTATACTAGCCCTCCACAGCCTTTCCAAACTAATAAAGTTTATCTTGATACATACGATTATTTTGCTTTGATTGTTAACAGGGGCTATGATTCAGGTGAAGTAGACATTAACGGTCAAACTGCTGTAAATCACAACAATTTTCACGGGTCTAATACGGAATATGCTAATATAGTAGTACCCATTGATGAAACTATTTTGAAAAATCAAACAAATTTACAGTATAATTCTGTATCAGTGACAACTGAAAGTAAACCTGGGGCTTCATTAGATGTTTATATAATTCAGGCTCCAAGGGGTATAGATCCAAGTGAAATCACTTTAGATAACGTGAAACCTAGATATAGTAGGGCTGTTCTTTATTTATGGACAAAATAACAGGGATAATATGGATAATATGGATAATAAAGGTTTTATATTCACAGCTGACTCGGTATTGGCTTTAATAGTGGTAATAGTAATCACAGCTGCTATTACATCCTATGCATTAATTCCAGCTTATCAGAGTCAAGACCATCAGCATCTTGAAGCTTTAGCAGATAGTGCACTGGAAGTACTGGAACAGGACGGTACACTAGAAAATGTTTCAGTTAAAACAGCAAATGGTAATATCAGCGGTGCACAGCAAGAGATGCATAGCAGACTTCAAATATTAATACCTGCAGGTATTGGGTATAACTTGACTGTAAAAGACGGTTACACATCCTCTGATTCTGATACCCGTGGATTAATTGGCAGTACTGATCAGGTAACAAAGGTAAAAGTAATATCTGCACCTAATGAAGGCTGGCAGGGAAGAGCATGGTATAAAGTGAATAATGTTACATTTGTAAATCAGGAAATAAATGTAACAACTACTTTATGGAACTTCCACAACTGGTTAAGTAACTTTTATCCGTGGAAAAATAGTTATAATGCTTTGCGATCTTATTATTACTGGGGAGATAATGATTGGTATGGTCAATATCCAGAAAATATACAATTTTCAATTCCAAGCGGTACGATTAATAGTGCTAAATTTTTAGTTGGGTCAGATAGTTATAACTATGGTAACTCTTATGGGGCAGATTTCAATTTTAATGGGCATTCGATACATTACGATCCTAGTGATACTATATTTTTAGGTCAAAGATACAATGATCCTCAACAGTGTATGTACAACCATCTAGGAAATGTTTCAAGTTCCTTTTTATCTGCAGGCAGTACAAACTCTTTCAATATGCATTATACTAACATGGCAAACCATAGATATGATATGCCCTGGTTCTCACTGATAGCAAACTACACTACATCTTTGGTAGTACCACAAGGTATTATATTTAATACTACATATCTGCCTGATACTGCAGGTTTTGCTGTGGAAAAGGCCACTAACCTCGATGGAAAAGGGGGTAACGAATATGGTTTATCTTATGACCTTAACTCTGGAAGCGTTACTCCAGTTACATATTTAAGACGTGTGAATTGGAATGATTTCTATAATAAAGACCCTACTGATAGTTATGGCAACTCTTTTGATAATGGGGTTCCTTTTGTTATAAAAAATGCAAATTGGGTTAATGGAAATGTTGATCCGACTTTAACAGGTGTAAGTACTACTAAAGATGTTAACATACCTGCTAATAACAGTGTACTTGATGCTTATGTAGTTGTTAATGCTTACGGTGGTAATGACGGTGCTCTTGTAGAAGTATGGAACGGGACTGACTGGAAAACTGTTTTTAATTCGTTTGATATTGACGGTAAAGATTACAGTGACGTGGGTGATGGTTACGGTAACACCCCTGGAATAATATACATACCTGAAGGTTATTTGGTGCCTGGACAAAATAACAAAGTGAGGGTTACTACATGGGACGGTGTTCCTAGTTATGATTACGATTTAGTTGGGTTAACAAGCTGTTACGTTGTAACCAGCTACAGTCCATTAAATATAGGGTGGAGTACTGTTCCTTATGATAGTCATCAAAGTGGGGGCAGTCAAGAAACACAGACAAAACAATTTGTTGTAGCTCCAGATGCTACTCTGGCGTATTTATTTGTAGGTGCTGGAATTGATACACAGAGTATAACTGTTCAATATGATAACGGCCATGTCCTTTACAGCGGTGCTAATATTCCTTATTATTTAGATCTAGGATCTTTAGACGCAAGCAAGGGTTACCATATTATTACAACAAGTAATTCTACTGGAACGAATTATAATTTAAAAACAGGGACTTATAACCTGACTGTATCTGTAAATAGTTACTCTGATGGATGGGAATCTGGAGATGCAAATGCAGAACTATTTTCTGGAACAAGAATAGGTGTAATTTATCCATCACTGTATAACGAGTGGGCTGAAGCTTACAGTAACGACTCAAATACAGCTAAAAATTTGGCCTATAATAATTTAACTAGATACTTGAATACAACAATAGGTTCATATGATCCAACTAAAATTCAAACTCAGGCACTTTGGGTAGGGAACTTGCCTAACCAGGCATCGGTGAGGTTAAATTTATGGAAACAATAGGTGATTGAATGGATGATAAAGGATACGCGATTACACCACTGGCATTTTTATTAATAATACCTGTTGTTATTGTTGCAGTTTCATATGGTAACATTGTCGATGAATTAAATATGGTATCTCAGATTGCCATAGGTGGTGATGTTACTTTTTCTGCAGCAGAGAGTATGACTTCAAGTATGCAGCAGACTGCAGGAGATGCGGGTAGACACGCTGCCTATGACGCTACAAAACAGGTTTTAGATTCTGAAACTGCACGTCAAGCTGATCCATTTTTAGATGACAGTCGAGGTATTATCGCAAATGAGATAGCACTCTCTATAAACTCGAACATGATACAAATAGCTAAAAACGTGTCAGTCGAAACAGGAAGAAAAGTATACATAAACAACGTTTATATAGCCTCAAGTATGGACCCTGATTCTAATTCCACAACTCAACTGGCATATTCAAAAGATGATATTAATATTTACCAGACAGATCCATATGGATTTTATGTTACTGTTGCTGGGGGGCTAAATATAACTGTCGTACAGAATGGCCAGAATTACACTTATACAACTCCTCCTGTAACGTCTTATGTGTCTATTGAAGGTTTAGAAGACCCATACATATGGGTGAAAACTAAAGATAGGTCATCTTATTTGATTTATAAATATCCTTATTACAGTTACTATGCTACAGGTATAGATTATCACTTTGGGGATAGTGTCACAAGTGATGGTATGGGGTTAAACAGTTTATCAGATTGTTTAAATGGAACTGGTAATGTAGGTAACATTACTCCTAATCCGTATTATTTCCCAGATACAAATGGAATGACTTTCTTTGATAGACTTGAAGGTAAAACTAACAGCACATCTACAGGCAACGCTTCAGCGAGGATGAGTACATTTATAATAGGTGAGCCTTTACTCAGTGATTACAATGGTGCACACAAATCTGCTGTGGATCATGAATACTTTGACGGTGTTGCTGGAAATTACATAACTGTTAATGGTAATCCACTTAAAGATCCTCTTTCCCATACATTTTATATTTCAAGCAGGTATCTCACAGCTTTAAATTTAAAAACTAAATATAATTAATAAAGGAGTTAAGAAATTGCAGGATAATAAAGGACAGGCAAGTGCTGAATTGATACTTGCAACAGTGGTATTTATGGTGATTGCTTTAAGTTTAATTCAACTGGCAAGCTCTGAAATGGATAAAGCAGACACCGGAAATCTTGGTCAAGCTAGAGCAATGGGGGAATCAGTTGCTGCAACTGTTAATACGGTTTATATTAATGGGCCGGGGTATTCTGCTAATGTAACTCTTCAGAATTTAACAAATTCTGCTAATTACACAGTTTATGTTTATAGTAATGGAAATCTTAGTGTTATATACCGTAGCAACAATATTACTATTAAACTTATACCAACCAGTATTACACCATTCAGTATGAAAAATAATGGTACAACTTACAAAATTAAAAATGTTAATGGAACTATAAAACTTGCTTAATGACAAATAAGAATTAAATAAATGTTAATCAGTGATTTCTATGGATTTAAAACCAGGATGGGAAAAAAAAGCTTTAATTGTGTTAGGCATAATCTTTGTTATTATTGCAGTTTATGCCCTTAATCCTTTTTACAGTAATTCTACTGTAACAGATCAAAATATATCTAATAATACCCCTGAAGTTGTAACATTACCACCCCCTGCTGCAACTACTGGTAATTCTACAGCTAATAATACTACTACAGCTAATAACTCGACAAATAACAGCACATTTCAGATATCTGCAGATGTGGCTAAGAATATAGCTGCAGGAGCTTACCCGGGTTATACTGCAGGACAACCAACTCAAGGAAATGTTACTGTAAACAATACATTACATTCAGTATGGATAGTT
>JAEZKY010000087.1 GCA_023435985.1 Bacillota bacterium
AACTATCACTCCTCATTATAATTTAGTTTATAGTAAAGCCTCATAAATATCAACTTAGATCAGTTTACAGTTAACAATTTACAATTCACAGTTGAGGATGAAAAACCCTCCGGCTTTTCTTAAATCATATTTTGTAAAAATCCCCTCAAGGATTTTTATCCTAAACTTATCACTTATAACTTTTAACTCTTCACCAGTTAAGCTTTTTGCTAAATTAAAGCGAGAGTTTCCTCTCGCTAATATATTATATCTAATTTTTTATCTTTTAGACAGAGTTTTATAGAACCCCTCTTAATTTCATCGTCCTGTTTTACAGTAATCTTTATATTGTTTTTCTTAAATTTATTAAAGTATAGTTTTTTATTAGCATAAAGCTTACTTAAATCTTTAGGATTAATATGTATTACTGCATCCTTTTCTTCTTTCAACTTTTCTAAAACCATATCCACAATTAGACTACCTTCAACTAACTCCCTAAAAGCTGGATGGAATGGTCCTGCCACAACATCTTTTCCTTCAGTTATACTTTCTGTAGGCTGAAGTCCAATTCTTATTACATTGATTTTATTTTTCCTGTACATATCATATATGGTTTTACTTATATCTACCGCTTCTTGAAGCGAATATGGGATATATTCCTGACGCCTATACATTTTTTCCATTGGTGTATCCTTTATGACCAAGGACGGATATATTCTACATATGTCCGGGTTCATTTTAATAGACTCTTCTGCTGTTGCTATATCCCTTTCAAACGTATCTCCAGGAAGCCCAGGCATAATCTGATGACCCAAAACAAATCCATATTGTTTTATCAGTCTGGATGCATCTATAACATCCTGTACATTATGACCTCTTCCAGCCTTCCTTAACACCTCTTCATTTAATGACTGAACACCAAGCTCTATTATGTCTACTCCATACTCTTTAAGATAATTTAATATATAGTCATCAATATAATCCGGTCTTGTAGATAGCCTTATCTTATTTATAAGCTTTTTTTCTTTAAATTCTTTAGCTACTTGTAACAGCTCTCTCTGTTTATTTTCCTTTATGCCTGTGAATGTTCCACCAAAAAACGAAACCTCTATAGTTGCATTTTTATTACTTATTGTCTCTAGATACTCACGGATTGTATCTTTAACTGTTTGAGCTGTAACATCATCATCAGCACCTGTTATTCTGTCTTGATTACAAAACACACAATTATGAGGGCATCCTTCATGTGGTACAAATATGGGAATTATATAATAGTTCTTACTCATGCGCACCTTCCAATATATCTAATGCCTGCTTTGCAGCATTCTGCTCTGCTTCTTTTTTGCTATACCCAGAACCTTCTCCCATAAGTTTTTTATCTATAATTACATTTGTAAAAAACTTTCTTCTATGAGGTGGTCCTTCAAACTTAGTTAATTCATATTGAATTGCTACTTCTCCATCTTTTTGTAAAAACTCCTGAAGCTTTGTTTTAAAATCTAATACAATCTCATTATTTATTGCTTTGTTTATTACTTCTTCAAAATGAAGCAATATAAAATCTCTTACAAAGCCAATTCCCTTATCAAGATAAACAGCAGCAAGTATCGCTTCAACTGCATCGGCCTGTATAGAAATTCTTTCCCTTCCTCCTGTAAGCTCTTCTCCTTTGCTCATTCTTATATAATGACCAAGGTTTATTTTCTTTGCTATTTCATAAAGTGAATTTTCACAAACTATTAAACTTCTTATTTTAGTGAGTTCTCCTTCACTCTTATGCTTATAGTTGTTAAAAAGATGTTCAGTAATACAAAGTTGCAACACTGAGTCTCCTAAAAATTCTAATCTCTCATTGTATTCAGCATCTTTAAATTGATTTGCAAAAGAACTATGTGTAAGCGCTGTTTTTAGCAATGTAGGATTATTAAAACAAACTCCCAAGTTTTCTTCTATTTCTTTAAGTGTATATCTATTCATGTATTCCACTCCTCGAAGTTTATTCTTCAACTTGCTAAATTTCTTCCTAGATAGCTAAGTATAACAAATTCAAGAATAAACTAATTATTTCATCTTTAAAATTCAAGTTCCTGTGTTCCTAACTATAATTTGCAACTGATAACTATTATAAAATATACCGCTTTTAGTGTACAAATACAACTTCATTCACCTAAATAAAAGCAGTTTATCTAAGAACTTCTTAAAAAAATACAAAATCCCGCATATCTGCGGGATTATTTTATTCTTCGTGATGAGCTTTTACGTAATTGACAACATCTCCAACTGTTTTGAAGTTTTCAACGTCTTCGTCTGGAATTTCCATATCTAGTTCATCTTCTAGAGCCATTATAAGCTCAACTATATCTAATGAGTCCGCATTTAAATCTTCAATAAAAGATGCTTCCATAACAACGCTTTCTACATCGATACTTAACTTATCAGCAATTATTGCTTGGATTTTTTCAAACATTTGTTTCACCTCCCAAGTTCTACATTTAGATAATATTATATATTATTTAAATCGTCAATATTAGTTTCAATATATTTTTGTTAATTTTCCGAAGAAAATTCATTTTTTAGCTCTTTTAGTACATTATTCTCATAAAAAACTTTAGTTTGCTTAATTGCATTTTTAAAAGCTTTAGCATCAGAACTGCCGTGAGCTTTTATGCAAATCCCATCTACTCCCAAAAACGGCGCGCCTCCAATTTCTTTATAATCAAATTTCTTCGCTATATTTTTTAATACAGGTTTTAATAGAAGTATGCCTAATTTGGATATAATTGACGATTTAAGTATTTCATCTTTCACTATACCTAAAACACTTGATGCTGAACCTTCATACATCTTAAGAGCTGTATTTCCTACAAAACCATCACTTACTAAAATATTAGTGTCACCTGTAGGTATCTCTCTTGGTTCAATATTACCTTTAAAATTAATAGAAGTTTCTTCTTTTAAAATTTTAAAGGCTGCTTTGGTAAGTTCATTACCTTTTTCTTCTTCTTTGCCAATATTTATAAGACCTATACTTGGACTTTGTACATTAAAAATTTTTTGGTAATATATTTTTCCCATTTTTGCAAATTGGACTAAAAATGATGGTTTACAATCTACATTAGCCCCAACATCTACTATCATAAAACTTCCGCGTCTTCCGGGCATTATTGGTGCAAGAGCTGGCCTTTCTACGCCTTTAATCCGTCCTATTATTAAAGTACAGCCCGCTAAAAAAGCCCCTGTGCTTCCTCCAGATATTATTCCATCACATTTGCCTTCTTTAACTAAATTCAACGCCTTAACTATGCTGGCATCCTTTTTCTTCCTTAAAGCCATTACTGGGTGTTCATCTGGTGAAATAACATCTTTAGCATCGATTACAGTTATCTTATCTTTAGGATAGGTATATTTAGCCAATTCTGAATTTAAAATCTCTTCCGGCCCAGTAATATATAATTCAATATTATCAAATTCCTTTAGAGCTTGAATCACACCATCGATTACAGCTATAGGTGCATTATCTCCCCCCATACCATCTATGGCTATTTTCATCATAATCCCCCCATTTTATTCAGTTATGAGTTAAGAAGTAAGAATTAAAAGTTTAAGGAAAGTAAACTCTTAATTTAGTTTATAATTCATAATTAAGTAATCAAAGCCGCTAATTCGGTTAAAAGTCATATATGATAAATCCTAGAAAGGATCACTGGCTTTTCTATAAAATATTTTTGGCAATTGGTTTAAAATTTATTCCAAAACTTATTCTTTATGATTTATTATTACTTAAGTAATATTCATATTTATATATATGCAGAACTACCTGTAAAATAAAAATAATGCTGCATATATATAAATATAATAAAAGAAAGTCCTAAAGACTTTCTTTTTATTTTTCAGAAGCTACAACTTCCTTACCTTTGTAATAACCACAACTCTTACATACTCTATGAGCAAGTTTCATTTCGTGGCATTGTGGACATTCAACTATGCCAGGTAAACTAGCTTTGAAAGTTTGAGATCTTCTTGCTTTTACTCTTGCTTTTCCTGATTTTCTTGCTGGACAACCCATTCCTTACACCTCCTTATTATCAAACAAACCTTTTAAGGCTTCAAAACGTATATCTACGTTTTCTTTTTGGCATGAACATGAAGCATGATTTAAATTGCATCCACATTCTTGGCAAAGTCCTTTACAGTCGTTCTTACAAACTCTTTTAATAGGTAAAGTTGAAATAATACTATTTTCAACAATTTCTGTGATGTCTAAAACATCATCCATTACAACAATAGTTTCATCATCTTTACTATCTCTATTAGTTGTAAACCTTTCTTCTATATCAATATCTATTGGATAGATAAAGGTATCTAAACATCTGGAACATGTCATTTCTAAATTAGCTTTGATCTTAGCATTTAATATTAATATATCACTATCGGATGAAATTACGCCAATAACTTCACATGAACCTACAGACTTAATCGTATCTCCTTCAAAGTCAAATACAGGTATCTCAAAAGTGTAATCAATATTTTTGCTTCTGTCTTTACCTGAAACAATATCAGAAATTTGTACTTTCATAAAATCACAGGACAATAACTTATATAATATACACAAAGTAAACTATATAATATTCTCCATTTTCACTCCTTAGCACATATATTTATAAAACAAACACAACTAATTATATAAATTGAGTATCAAAAAGTCAAGGTATTTATTATAAATATAGATAAATTTTAGACTTATTACAAGCACAGTTATAAGGTTATTAATTAAGGGTTATGACTTAAAGCTGAAATCCACAACTAGATGTCAAAAAATTATTTATAAAAAGCCATCCAAGAACCTCAATCCTTAGCTATAACTAGCCAACTATAAACTGATTGACTGTATTCTAAACCCTAATTAAATTATAGTTTTCAAAAATTATGCTGTTCTAACATACCTAAGCTTAAAATAGGCATACCAGAACAGCATAATATTTAGATAAAACAAATTTTAAATCAAAATATTTCATCTATCTTAGGCCTTAGGCACATTCAAAAAAATAACAAGTCCATTGCCAACCTATTTTCTTTCACATACCTTAAATTAAAGCCATAGTTTCTTTAGCAATCATTAGTTCTTCGTTTGTTGGAATTACATACACTTTTACCTTTGAATCTGGTGTAGAAATTTCCATACCATCACCAATATCATGGCTTTCATTTTGCTTAACATTTAACTTTATTCCTAAGAATTCCATATCAGTTAATGCTCTTATTCTTATTTCTGGAGCATGTTCTCCAACACCTGCAGTAAACACAATAGCATCAACCCCGCCCATTGCTGCTGCATAGGCACCAATTTGTTTCTTAACTTGGTATCCCATTATATCCATAACAAGTAAAGCTTTAGGGTCATTTCTTTCTTCAACACCACTTCTGATATCTCTAAAATCTGTTCCTATTCCAGATAATCCTAAAATTCCTGATTCTTTATTTAAGATTTTATCCATTTCAGCTGCAGAATATCCTTTTTCCTGCATTAAATAAGTAACTATTGATGGATCTATGCTTCCAGATCTTGATCCCATCATAATACCATCTAAAGGAGTGAATCCCATTGTAGTATCTACTGATTCCCCACCATTAACTGCTGTAATACTTACGCCATTACCTATATGACAAGTTATAGTTTTTAAATCAGTTACATCTTTTTTTAGAACTTTTGCAACTTCACCAGCTACATACTTATGAGATGTTCCATGGAATCCATATCTTCTTACGCCATCTTCTTCATAAAATTTATATGGCACTGGATACATAAATGCTTTTTGAGGCATTGTTTGATGGAAAGCTGTGTCAAATACTAAAACCATTGGTGTATTTTTCATAATTGCTTGACAAGCTCTTATTCCAGATATACTTCCTGGATTATGAAGTGGTGCAAGTTTTACAATTTCATGAAGATATTCAATAACTTCATCGCTTACTACTACTGATGTAGCATATTTTCCGCCATGAACAACTCTATGTCCAACAGCAGATATTTCATCCATTGACTTAATTACGCCATGTGTATCATCTACTAGACTCTTTAATACTAATTCAATTGCATCTTGGTGATCCTTAAGTGGTGTTTCAACCACATATTTATCTTTTCCATCAACCTTTTGAGTTAATATTGATCCATTAATTCCTATTCTTTCAACAAGTCCTTGAGCTAAAGCTTCTTCAGTACTCATATCAATAAGTTGATATTTTAATGAAGAACTACCACAATTTATAACTAATACTTTCATGTTCTCTCTCCTTTATCCTTTTAATATCATCATATTGTTATTCAATTAATTAAATATTCATATTTAATTATTATTTAACGCTTTGTGCCTGAACTGCTGTTAATGCAACAACATTTACTATATCATCAGAGCTACATCCTCTTGATAAATCGTTAATTGGCTTTGCAAATCCTTGACAAACTGGTCCTATAGCTGTTGCATTTGCAAATCTTTGAACTAATTTATATCCTATATTACCTGCTTGTAAATCTGGGAATACTAAAACATTAGCCTTTCCTGCAACTTTACTATTTGGTGCTTTTTGTGCTGCTACTTTTTCTACTATAGATGCATCTAATTGAAGTTCACCATCTATATCTAAGTCAGGTCTTAATTCTCTTGCTTTTTGAGTTGCGTTTCTAACTTTGTCAACTACTTCATGACTTGCACTTCCCATTGTAGAGAATGATAACATCGCTACTTTAGGGTCCATATTACATAATTTCTTAGCAGTTTCTGCTGTTGCTATTGCTATTGCTGCTAACTCATCTTCATTAGGATTTGGGTTAACTGCGCAGTCTGCAAATAATAAAGTTCCATTATCTCCATAAGTTGATCCTGGTACTTGCATTATAAAGAAGCTTGAAACAACTGATACTCCTGGTGCTGTTTTTATAATTTGTAATCCTGGTCTTAATAAATCTCCAGTAGTGTGAACAGCTCCTGATACCATTCCATCCGCATCATCTAATTTAACCATCATTGTAGCAAAATATAAAGGATCTCTAACTATTTTATCTGCCTTTTCCATTGTCATACCTTTATTTTTTCTTAATTCATAAAAAGCTTCAATATACTTATCTAAATTAGCTGATTCATCTGGATCTATTATTTCAATTCCTGATAAATCTACACTTAATTCCTTAGCTTTACTATTTATTTCGTTCTTATTACCTACTAAAATTGGATATGCTAATCCTAACTCATTTATTTTTTGTGCCGCTGCTATATTTCTTTCTTCATTTCCTTCTGGAAGAACAATTTTCTTTTTATCAGCTTGTGCTGCTGTCCATATTTTTTTCATAAGGTCCATAATTATTCTTATCTCCTCTCCATCTATCCTATCTCTAATATTACTATACTCCTATATTAGCCGATTTTTCAACATAAATTCTAGATAAAATTGAAGTCTTTAGATTGGCAATAATCTAAATTGTCTGATAATAGTATTGTAAAATACGAATATAGGAAAAGTATATTTTTTAACAATTAAATGTTATATAAAATTACTTTCTAATTCGTTATAAAATATCATTAAATGTTTTAAATTTTAGTAATTTATATATGAAAAATTTGAACTTTTTAGCTGCCATTTACTTAACTTTATACTAATAAATGTATTAAAAAACTTTATACGTGCCTCTATATTACCATTATTTATCTTTAAGTATGCTTAATCAGTCACTTCTCAATCAAGATAATTATCTGATTATTCTGAAAACATTTGTCTAATGTTGAAAAAATCAGTAAAGTTTATTTTTTAACAATGATTTTTTCTATTTCTCTAACTAACCTTTTTATGAAGTATATTGCAAATTATATTATTAATATTCATATAGTTTTATATTATGATATACTATATATAAAAAATCACGACTTGATTTATTACTTGTAATTTTTAGCTATATAGTTATTAATTATATTATTAACTATAAACTAAATTCAGAAAGGAAATGATTAAAATAATTACAGGAATAATTACTGAGTATAATCCATTTCATAACGGACATGCGCATCACCTACAAAAAGCCAAAGCTGATACTAATGCAGATGGTATAATTTGTGTAATGAGTGGTAACTTTATGCAAAGGGGAATTCCAGCAATCATAGATAAATGGAAAAGAGCTGAAATGGCAATAAAAAGCGGTGTGGATTTAGTTTTAGAATTGCCCTTAGTTTATTCAATCTCTTCTGCTGAACACTTTGCTTTTGGAAGTGTATCTCTTTTGAATTCATTAGGAATAGTTGATTATCTATATTTTGGAAGTGAAGAAGGGAATATTTCTATATTAGAAGATATAGCTAAAACCTTAGTATCTGAACCTGAAATATATAAAAATCTCTTGAAAGATAATATAAAAATGGGGCTGCCTTTTCATTCAAGCAGAGCAAAAGCGCTTAGTGATTATTTAAATTCAAACGTAGTTTCAGCTATATTATCTAATTCTAATAATATTTTAGGAATCGAATATATAAAAGCTTTAATAGGATTAAACAGTTCAATAATTCCTAGGACCTTAAAACGAGAAGGTGCGGCTTACAATGATATTAATTTAAATTCATCCTTTTCTTCAGCTACGTCAATTAGAGAACACCTTAAAGAAAAACCATTAAACGAATTATCTTCTATCCTTCCAGAGGTTAGTTACAATATTTTATACGATCTACGCACTTCAAACTATCCTTTTACTTTTCAAGAAGATATGTTTAAATACATAAAATATAAATTGCTCACAAATAATAAATCCCTTTTTAATCTGCCTGATGTTTCTGAAGGGTTAGATAATAAAATATTGGCAGAGATTATAAATGCACATTCTTTAAACGAACTGATATTGAAATCTAAAAGCAAAAGATATACTTATACACGAATCAGCAGAATACTTGCTCAATCCTTTTTAAATCTTGAAGAATTTAATTTATTTAAGTTATCAAAAACTCAAGCACCCTACGCAAGAGTTCTAGCTTTTAATTCTGTGGGGCAAAAAATATTAAAGGATATTAAGAAAAAAGCAAGCGTTGATATAGTTGTTAAAGTTCCAAGAAATAATTTATGTGATCATATGAAAATTGATATAATAGGAACAAAAGCATATTCAATTTTAAATCCTATGGTAAATCCTATGGATGATTATTTAAAAGGTCCTTTTAGATATGTTTAACTCAAGAGAACCAACTCCATATCTGGACTTGGTTCTCTCTCCCTAGCTAATAAAACATAATTATATTAATCATTTATAACAAGTGCTACTCCCATATTAAATGCTTTTTCACAATCAATAGGAAATTGTTTATCTTTATGTTTTGCTTTTTCTTTTTCTGAAAACATAGAAGACTCATATTTCTCATAATCAGTAAATTGATACGCATCATAACTATATAATAACTCCAAGGGATTTCCTAATGTCCTCATGATAGTGTTTTGATATGGTTTTAAGCCTGCTTCAATTCCTATTTCATCAAATTGTTTCTCTGTTGCTCCCATAGTATAAATGAAACCAGATTTAATTTTTTTAGGATAAACTGTTGGGATTTCAAAACTATATATGCTGTTTGAAAATAGGAATCTTTCTAAAAAAGCACCCATTCTAGCTGTAATATTCATGTAATAAATAGGAGAACCAAAAACAATAGCATCTACTGTTTTTAACTTTTCAAGAATAGGCGTTAAATCATCTTTTAACAGCACATTTACCATGCTCACCATCTTTCCTTTTGCAGGCAAAACAGCTTACGCATCCACTATATTTCATATCATAGAGATTTATTAATTCAGTTTCTGCTCCTTTTTCACACAAATTAATATTAAGTTCATGATATAATTATATTGCTAAATCAAAAATATACTAGAATGCATTTTATATTTAAGTAATATTTAACATAACCACAGTAATATACATATTATTGATTGGAGTGATTTCATGATATATGTTGCTATTTTGTGGTTTTTAATCATTAGCTTAATTATTGTTTTAATTAAGCTGCTTAACATTAAGAAAAATATTATAATCTGTATCTTAATTTCTATTTTAATAATTCTTTTTGCTATAAATATAAATGACTGTATTTCTGCTGCTATTGAAGGCTGCAAATTGTGGTATAGATCAATACTACCAACAACGTTTCCTTTTATAGTTATTTGTAACTTACTAATATATTACGATGGAATAAATCTCTATTCAAAATTTTTAGGTCCTTTAATCTGCAAGCCACTAGGGCTTTCAAGAAATTGTTCATTTCCCATTGTTGCAAGCATTTTATGCGGATATCCATTAGGTGCAAAGTATTGCGTTGACTTATATTCTATGGAGTATATCGACAAAGAAGAGTATGAAAGGCTTTTGAATATAGCTTCTAATGTAGGGCCATTGTTTTTAATCGGCTCTGTTGCTGGCACCTTACTTGGTAATATCTCTTTGGGTTATGTTTTATTACTTGCCAATTACTTATCACCATTATTTATAGGCTTTATTACAAAGAAAAAGAGAAACTCAATAAAATCAAGCTCCTCAACTCGTCATAAATATGAACCTATAGATTTTGGATCTGCAGTAAAAAATGCCGTACAAAACGGAATAAATACTACTCTATCAATTGGTGGATTTATAGTAATTTTTTCCGTAATTATATGCCTTATTAAAAACAGTATATATATATATAATGCACTTATGCACTTAGAAAGAGTACTTAACTTATCTTCTGGGACATTATATTCTATCTTCTTAGGAAGCATAGAGATAACAAATGGATGTAATATTGTTTCTAATCTTCAAATATCTCTCCCATTGAAGTTGAGCATAATAAGTTTCCTATGTTCTTTTTCAGGGCTCGCTATAATCGCTCAAGTAAGTTCTTTTGTTAATGATACTAAAATCAGTTATAGTAAATATATCTTTCTTAAAGTAATACAAGGAATTTTTAGTTTCATTACAACTTATGTATTACTGAAAATGTTACCAGCAAGCATATATACCTCTAATTTGGAAATAACTCCTCACTTTTATTTATATACATTGTTGTTTCCAGCTGGATTACTAATTTTATTAACGGTTTTATTGTTTTTAATAACAAAGGTTATGAATCTATTTATTCATGCTTCGTAATTCTTTAATGTTTTCCTTTATAACAGACCCTGTACTGGTTAGATTATCATCTATCTCTTTAGCAACTACTTCAAAACTTTCTTGAAGTCTTTTTATTAGTCTCACCTTCTGCTCTTCTATTTCATTATCTAACTGAGTTAATATTTCATCTGAATAATCTCTTGAACCTAATCTTATAGCTTTAGCATCTCTTTGTGCTGAAGCTATAATTTCCTCACCCCTGAGTTTTGCTTCCTTGACAATATCATGATTTTCAATATTCTGCCTCATCATTGTCATAGTTTCTTTTCTAACAGAATCATATTCTTTTTTGGCTTCATTTAATATTCTGTCTCTTTCACTCATAACCCATTCAGCTTTTTTAAATTGGTCTGGCATATAATTTATTATCTGATCAATAACTTCAATCATTTCCTTTTTATCAACCATAACCTTGCTGCTCATTGGCACTTTTGGTGAATTTTCAACCAAATCCTGTAAATATTCTAACAGCTCAATAATATTTACATCCATCTTTTCCATAAAAACACCCCTTAGTTATTTATTTTCGATATTATATCTGAAACAATTTCACTTGGCACTAGTCCTTCAATATTCCCGCCAAACTTTGCTATTTGTTTAACACCAGATGAACTAATATGTAAATTTTTAGAAGCTGACATCATACAGACAGTTTCTACACTCGGATCTAAGTCCGTATTTGCATATGACATTTGCATTTCATATTCAAAATCAAAAGTTGTTCTTACGCCCTTTAGAATTATATTTGTATCACATTCTTTTAAGAAATTGACTAAAAGTCCATTAAAGCTTCTAACTTCAACATTTTTTATATCTTTTGTAGCCTTTTTTATAAGTTCAACTCTTTCATTTGTATTAAAAAGAGATTTTTTATCAACATTGACTAATACTGCTACTATAATTTTATCGAACACTTTAGTCCCTCTCTTTATAATATCGAGATGACCATTAGTTATTGGGTCAAAACTTCCTGGGTATACTGCAACTCTCATTGTTTATTTCTCCTTATAATAGCATACTGTCGTATTTCCATATTTCTTACTCTTAGACAACCTTATGTTCTCATATCCTTCATAAATTTCTTCAATGCTATCTATTTTAGTAACTATTATTCCGTCTTCCTTTAACATTTCATTATCCTTTATAATTTTCATAGCCTCTGGAATCATTTCCTTACAATAAGGTGGATCAATAAATATTATATCAAACTTTTTTCCCTTAGCTGCTAATTTTCTGAGCCCTTCATATGCATCAATATTCATTGGAAAACAAAAATCCTGAAATTTAAGACTTTCTACATTTTGCTTTAAAAGCGGAAAGGTATCAGAACTCTTATCAAATAGATAAACCTCATCAGCTCCTCTGCTGGCTGCTTCTAAACCTAAGCTTCCAGTTCCTGCAAAAACGTCTACAACAACTGCTTCTGGTATATATGATTGAATTGTACTAAACATAGCTTCTTTAACTCTGTCTAGTGTTGGTCTTGTTTCCATTGTAGCTGGAGGTATCAATTTATGTCCTCGTGCTCTTCCTGCTATTATTCTCAAACTTTCTTCCTCCTTAGGCATGTGAAATAAGATAACAATTCAAATAGTATATAACACTGAGTTGTTATTCTTTGAATATGCCACAACGCCATATATTTTATATATTAGCACATATATGCATAAAATTTCAATTTAATTGAAGCAAATATATTTACTGCTCTTCTCCAAGTTTTTACTTAATTCATTTATTATTTCTTTATTTAACTCATATTCATTTTGTAACATATTGCTTGCTTCTAATTTAGCGCACCTTAATATCTTTATGTCTTCATAAAGATTTGCAAGTATGAAGCCTTCATCACCACTCTGCCTCTTTCCAAACATTTCACCTGCACCTCTAAGCTCTAAATCTTTTTCAGATATTAAAAAGCCATCACTGCTTTCTGTCATTATCTGCATTCTTTTTTTAGTTATGTTGCTTTTAGCCTTTGCTATTAATATACAATAAGAGGCATACTCTCCTCTTCCAACTCTGCCTCTAAGCTGATGCAGCTGAGATAAACCAAATCTTTCTGCATTTTCTATGATCATAACAGACGCATTAGGCACATTCACTCCTACCTCTATTACAGTTGTTGAGATTAAAACATTAATTTCATTGTTTTTAAACCTCTTTATTATTTCGTCTTTTTCTATCCCCTTCATTTTTCCATGAAGAATTTCAACTTTCAAACTTTTAAATATTCCACTTGTAAGATTATTATATATAGTTTCTACCGACTTTAATTCTTCTTTTTCGTCTTCTTCAATAAGCGGGCATACTATATATACTTGTCTTCCTTTTTTTATCTCATCATAGGCTAAGTCATAAGCTATGTCTCTTTTATCATCCATGTAAAATCTAGTATCAATTTTCTTCCTGCCTGGCGGTAACTCATCGATTATTGATACATCAAGATCTGAATAAAGATATAACGCTAAGGTTCTTGGAATAGGAGTAGCTGTCATAACTAAACAATCTGCTCTTTTCCCCTTGTTTATAAGCTTACTTCTCTGTTCAACACCAAACCTGTGTTGTTCATCTGTTACTATTAGTCCAAGCTTTCCAAATTCTACATCATCTTGGAAAAGTGCATGAGTTCCAATTACTAAAATAGGCTCAGAAGTCTTTATTCTTTCTTTAATTTTCTTCTTTTCTTTTGCAGAAGTCCCACCTGTAAGCAGGTCTATTTCTATGTTAAAATCCTTATAAACTTTCTTAGCTTCTTCAAAATGCTGAGCTGCAAGGATTTCTGTTGGCGCCATAAATGCACATTGATAGCCATTTTTTATTACATTAAAGATAGCTATTAACGCTATAATTGTTTTCCCACTTCCAACATCTCCTTGAATCAATCTATTCATAGAAGACTTAGATTTTTGATCTCTTAAAATATCTCTTATAACTCTAGTTTGAGCATTTGTAAGAGGGAATGGTAATTGTTCTTTAAAACTGCTTAGCTCATCTACCCATTCAAAAAGTATTCCATTTTTATTCTTTTTAAGTTTATATTTTAGTAATAATAGCTTTAACGAATATGTAAACAGTTCTTGAAATTTAAGTCTTATCTTTGCTTTTTCAAGCATCTCTTTATTTTCCGGGAAATGTATGCTTCTTATTGCATCATTTAACGAAACCAAGTAATATTTATCTAATATTCCCTGTGGTAAGTTTTCTTTAACTTCTACATGCCCTAATATTTCATTTATTAACTTCTCAAATAACTTATTACTTATGTCGCCCTTTAATGGATACTTAGGTATGATTTCTCTTGATAATGCCTCTGCACATGCAATTGTTGGATTTACAACTTCTAAGGTGCTCCCTATTCTTTTAAACTTACCCATTAAATTATATGTTTCACCTATTTTAAAAGAATTTCTTATATACCTTTGATTAAACCACTTTGCATTTACTGTGTGATTGTCGTAATTAAATTCTATTGTTGTTAATGTTTTACCTGTCTTTGTCCTTATATCACTTCTAAACCTTGTTACCTTACATATTAAAATCTGTTTATCTTCTCCTGTAATCTCTTCAAATATAGCATTACCGTCAACAAATTCATAATCTCTTGGGAAATATAACAAGATATCTAATATATTAAAGATTCCACATCTATTTAACTTCTCAGTAGCTTTCGGCCCTACTCCCTTTAAAGCAGAAATATCGCTATATATATCCAAACATTTTCCTCCTTTCATCTTATTACAAACATGATAGTCAAATGTTAGTTCATAGATTTTTTACACATTTATCCTTAATTATGGATTATTTATTGTACACTTTAACTAGTTAAGAGTTATGAATTATTAGTTATGAGCTTACGGATTAAAATCCAATATCTTCTTCCTCAACTCATAATTCATAACTTATAACTCTTAACTAATTAAAGGCTTTTCTTCCTTAATTCATAATTTATAACTAATTCTATACTTTTTACTATCATATAAACCACAAACTATAACTTATAAACAAAACTATCTATATATAGTTAAACTTTAAAGTTTATTCAACTGATATTAAGAAATAATAAAGTGGCTGATTTCCTTTATAAAACTGTATATCTAAATCGTCATATTTTTCCTGCAACTCATTTTCGAAGTTTTTAGCTTCTTCATCACTTACTTCTTCACCATAATACACAGTAACAAGTTCACTTTCTTCATCTATCATATCAGCTAGAACTTTACCTGCGACCTCTTCTTTGTCTTCTCCAACTTCTTTTATCTTACCTTCTACAATTCCTAACATATTTCCTTCTTTAATATTTATTCCATCTATTTCAGTATCTCTAACTGCATAGGTTACTGATCCTGTTTTAACTTCATTAATTGCATTTTTCAAATTATTAAAATTCTCTTGAACTTCTGAATCGAAATTGAACACAGAAGCACATGCTATTCCTTGTGGAATAGTAGTTGTAGGTACTACAAATATATCTTTATCGGATATTTCTGCTGCTTGATTGGCTGCCATAATAATATTCTTATTATTTGGCATTATGAAAATATGCTCAGCATTAATATCATTTACAGCATCTAAAATGTCCTGAGTAGATGGATTCATTGTCTGACCGCCTTCAATTACGCAGTCAATACCTAAATCTTTAAATATACTTGATATTCCATCACCCATTGCAACTGTTACAAATCCATATTTCTTCTTTTCATTATCTGACTCTTCAGAAGATTGAGCTTCCAAAAGACTTACTTCTTTATCTTTAGCATTTATTAAAATTTCTCTATGCTCTTCTCTCATATTATCAATTTTAATTTTTGATAATTCTCCTATATTTACTGCTTTTGATAGAACTAACCCTGGATCGTTTGTATGTATATGGACTTTAATAACATCATCATATCCAACAACGATCATTGAATCTCCGAGAGTTTCTATTTCATTTTGGAAAGCTTTTGCATTTTTAGCATCACCTAATATTATGAACTCTGTACAATATCCAAATTTAATATCAATTTCTTCTGTAGCTTTAGCTAATGTATTATTAGACGCTTCTACTGTTATATCTTTTATTTCTGCCTTAATTCCATCCTTTAAAGCTTCAAACATCCCTTGTAGTATAATATACAGTCCCATTCCACCTGAATCAACTACTTTTGCTTTTTTAAGTGCTGGTAATAATTCCGGAGTTTTATCTAGCATATCTTTTGCACTAACTGTTATTTCTTCCATAAGGCTAATCACATCTTTTTTCTCAGATGTTACTGCTGTTTCTGCTGCTGCTCTGATTACAGAAAGTATAGTTCCTTCTGTTGGTCTCATAACTGCCTTATATGCAGATTTAGACCCTTCAAAGAAGCCAATAGCAAATTCAGTGGCATCTACCTCTTGTTTACCTTCTAAACCCTTCGAAAAGCCTCTTAGTATTTGAGATAATATAACCCCTGAATTACCCCTAGCACCCATTAGCGCACCTTTAGCTAATCTTTTAGATACTTCACCTATAGATTCAGTATCTATATTTTCTATTTCTTTTACCGCTGCTTTAAATGTCATAGACATATTAGTTCCGGTATCTCCATCAGGAACTGGAAATACATTTAGTGCATTTACAAAATCACTTTGTTCTAATAATTTGTTGCTAGCATTGACAACCATGTTATAAAAATCACGGCCGTTAATTTTTGTATATTCCATTTAGTTTAACCTCCTAAACTCTAACCGCTTGCACATTTACTGTTATAGATGAAACCTTTAAACCTGTATAGTTTTCAACACTATAACGAACCTTTTGAATTATATTATTAGATATAACAGATATTTTTGTTCCATATTCAACCATTATAAATAATTCTATCTGCAATTTTTTTTCGTCTGTTAATTCTATTTTTACGCCCTTGCCTAAATTTTCTATTCCCATAAGTTCCCAAAAGCCTTCACTAGCATTTCTAGAAACCATTCCAACTACACCATAGCATTCCATTGTAGATAATCCTACAATTTTAGCTAATACTTCCTGTGAATAATTTATATTGCCATTTTCATTTGAAAATCCAACCATACATATTCCTCCTAAAATCTTATATCATATTTTATATTCTATATTAGAACAATATTTTATTCAAGTATTCCCCAAATATAGGTAAATAATTTGCAATTTAAATTTGTGGAATAACTTGCCAATAATTATATACATATTTATTTCACCATACTTATGAACGTTTAACAAATATGTTTAATAAATTTTCTTGCCTATTACATTTTCCTATGATATAATTTACTCTGTCCTATTGAAGATGATTATCTTTGGAATATAAGGAGGTGTTTTCTAATGGCAAGAAGATGCGAAATTTGTGATAAGGGTGTTGTAGCAGGTGTACAATACAGCCATTCACATCGTCAATCAAAGAGAACTTGGGCTCCTAACATAAAGAAAGTAAAAGCTTTAGTTAACGGAACACCAAAAACTGTTCATGTATGTACAAGATGCCTTAGATCTGGAAAGGTTCAAAGAGCAATATAGTTCATAATAAAAAATGCAATTGTTATCCCAATTGCATTTTTTATTTTGCCTGATTGTGATTTAGAACTATTTTGATGTCTAAACAAATACAAATCTATCCTATGTAGCTTAGTTTTTCTTTCTAAAAAATTTTATTATATTTGACAAAAACTTAGGCAATTTAAAAGCTATTATTTTCATTAATATCCTCCTATAATATTAATACTTAAAACATTAATCAAAATTAAAATTCATGTTATTATATTAATATTCAGCCACATAGAATAATGTTCCTAATTTGTAAATATTTTTATTTACTTCTATTAAAAATACAGCTTCTAAATTGTCCATAAAAACTTATATGTACTATTAATCAACCGAATGAATAACTAAGACTTCCCCTTCATCGTAGCTAATATTTATTGGTGTATCGATAAACTCATTACATATAGCCCTTGGATCAAGTAAATTCATATCATAAGAATCTAAATTATACTTTGCACCTTTAATATTAAAATTAATGACTTTATCACTTAATGCATGAAAAGAAATATTCTCACCAAACTTACCAAATAAGGTCATCCTATTTTCACCCAAATAGAGTCTATTGTTATCATCGATTATTTCTAAAACTGCTCCTCTTTTCTTAGTAGTTAAAAGAAGACCAATATTACCTAAGGTATGATCTACTCTAGATCCTATCGCTCCAAGTAAACATATTTTCTTAGCTCCTCTTTTAATTGCCTCCATTATTGCAATCTCTGTATCTGTATAATCCTTTTCTGGTGGAAACTTTAAAACTTCTTTAGCTCTCAATTTCATTTCATCCAAAATTTCTTTTTTAGCTGAATCAAAATCTCCTAAAAGCAAATCAGGTACAATATTATATTTGTAAAGACATTCACTACCTTTGTCAGCAGCTATTATGAAATCTACTCCTTCAAGATGCTTTCTTAATAAATTTTCTGAAGGTGGATCTCCTCCACTTATAATTGCTACCTTCAAATTATTACCCCCTTAAGGCTTTTATATTGTCGCTAATTTCTCCACCACCAAATACTGCTGATCCAGCTACAATAACATTGGCACCTGCTTCTATAACAGCTTTCACATTAGACTTATCAATTCCCCCATCAACTTCTATTAATAACGATGGATTAAGTTTATTACTAAGCTCTTTTATTTCTCTAATCTTATTCAAAGAATATGGAATAAATTTTTGTCCTCCAAATCCAGGATTCACAGACATAATTAAAACCATATCTAAACTTGGTATTAAATCTTTAAGTACGCTTGTTGGAGTCCCTGGATTTAAAGAAATTGCTGCTTTCTTCCCTTTAGACTTAATATAGTTGATTGTTCTATCTATATGCCTATCTGCCTCATGATGAACCGTTATTATATCAGCTCCAGCTTCTATAAACGCATCTACATAGTTTGATGGATTATCTATCATTAGATGTACATCAAATATCTTATTTGTCCTGTTTCTTATTGATTTTATAACTGGTAAACCAAAAGATATATTAGGCACAAAAGATCCATCCATTACATCTATATGAATAAAATCCGCTCCCCCTTTATCTATTCTCTCTATATCATCTCCTAATTTTGAAAAATCTGCTGATAATATTGATGGTGCTATTTTTACCATTTGTTTTTTTCCTCCTCCATTACTTCTTCTAAAGTTCTCACATAAAACTCATATCTATACTTATTAATTTTTCCTTCTTCTACAGCTTCCTTCAAAGCACAATTTGGTTCTTTATAATGTAAACATCCTCTGAACTTGCACTTATCATTATACTGAAGGAATTCAGGAAAACAATATTTTAAAGAGTCCTTATCCATCAGTTCCTTTATTTCCAATGTAGAAAATCCAGGCGTATCCACGATATATCCATCTGCAACTTCTATAAGTTCACTATGTCTTGTTGTATGCTTCCCTCTGCCGATCTTTTCACTAACGCTTCCAGTTTCCATATGCTCCTTATTTGAAAGCTTATTAATAAGTGTTGACTTCCCAGCTCCAGATGGGCCACATAAAACTGTTACATTTCCTTTAATCTTTTCCTCTAACCGCTCTATTCCTATTCCTTTTTTAGCATTAATATAAAGTACCTCGTAACCTATATCATTTATTCTTTTCTTTATTTCCTCACGTTCTTCTTCGGATACTAAATCAATTTTATTCAAGCAGACTATGACCTCAATATTGTTATGCTCACACAAAATTAAAAACTTATTTAGTAATTCAAAGTTTATATCTGGATTCTTAATTGCAAAAACAATAAATGCAAGAGAAACATTTGCAACTGTCGGCCTTATAAGCTCGGTTTTTCTCTCAAGTATTTCTTCAATAACGCCTTCTCCTTTTTCTATTTTTATTGTAACGTCATCTCCAACCATAGGTTTTATGTCGTTATGCCTAAACTTTCCCCTAGCTTTACATTCTATTAAGCCTTCTTCTGTCTTAATATAATAAAAGCCTCCTATTCCCTTTATTATTTTTCCATTCATATTTTCCCTCCATATTTCATAAATCTAACGAACTCACTTCATTTTATATATCAACAATTCTTTAGAATATTATATACATATAAGTAAAATTTAATATGCAAATACCTAAAGATGAAACTAAACTTATGCATTATTCTATGGAAATCACATAAATATCATCTATATGCATATTAGTCAAACTTCTATATCAACTCATTTATTCCATTTATTATTATATACCTTAAATTACGTCTAATATAAATAATCTAAAACTATTATAGCGAAATGTACAAAAAAATTGACTAATCATCAGCAAATAATTTTTTTAATAAAAAATAACACTTAACATGCAATTGAAATTATAGGGCATAAATCTAATTTTCATAGTAAAACTCTATATTGGCTGTTAGCAATATGATACATATATTATAAAAGGAGAGGTATCTTATATCAACCTCTCCTTTTACTTTTTTAGTGATTTTGTGTTTTATTTGTTGAAGTTTGAGTACTAGGTCCATCTCCTGTTGAATTCCCTGGAGGATTTGTACTTCCGGGACCTTGTGAATTACCTGCTGTATTTCCTGGTCCGCCTTGTGTTGTATTTCCTCCATTATTTTTATTTGAATTATCATTTGACTTAGTATCACCTGGATTAGATACTGCAGGAGGTTCTTGCTTTGGAGTATACGATCCAACCGTTATAGTAATGGTTGTTCCTGCTTTTTCCTTATCATTACCTGATTGGAACAATACCTTGCCATTATCAGTTTGATTTTCAGTTGTTTGATAATTTACAGAAGCTTTTAACCCTGCATTAGCTAATGTAGTCTTGGCCTTATCCTCATCAAAGCCCTTTACACTAGGTACCTGAACATATTTAACCTCTGGCCCTTTACTTACAACTACGGTTATTTTATCATCTGGACTGATGTCAGTATCTTTCTTTGGTGTTTGGCTTATTATTTGATCTTTTGGTACATCGTCACTATAGTCATAAGTTACATTTTTATCATCGAGTTTTAATCCCATAGAATTTAAAACTGTATTTGCGTAATCTAAAGTCTCTTCTCTAAGATCAGGCATTTTACTCTTTTCTGTTCCACTGCTTACAATAACCCTAACTTGGCTTTTTTCATTAACCATTGTTCCAGCATCTGGATTCATTTTAATAATTGTTCCTTCTGGCTTGTCGCTAGCTTCTTGTGCTGCATTTACTAGTTCTAAATTTAAAGCTTGAAGCTGCTTTGTAGCATCATCAACAGTTTCTCCAGTTACATCTGGCACTTGAACTTGCTTGCTGCTGACCGAACCTGCTTTAAGCATATATGTACCAACGCCTATACCCAGCAATACTAATATTAAAGCAGCTATTATACCTATTTTCACTATTTTCTTTTTATTCTTTCCACTTGTTTTTTCGTCATCATCATCTTCATAATAATAATCATCATCGTCTTCATCATCATACTCATCATCTTTAATGTTTTTTGTTTCTTCGCTTTTTGGTATTTGCTCAGTTACTGCTGACATTATTATTGTATGATCATTTTCCTCTTCATTATCTATGCGGGCATTAGGATCATCTTTAATCTTTTGAAGATCCGAAATCATTTCTTTAGCACTTTGATATCTCTTAATCGGCTCTTTTTCCATTGCTTTTAAAATTAATTGATTTAGGCTGTCAGGAACCTTGGAATTAATACTTTTAGGCGGCACCACTTCTTCTTGTAGATGTTTTAATGCTATCGTTACAGCAGTATCGGCTTGAAAAGGAAGCCTTCCTGTAACCATTTCATACAATACAACTCCTAGTGAATACAAATCTGTTCTACAATCAATAAAAGTTCCCTTTGCTTGCTCTGGAGAAAGATAATGCGCAGATCCCATTATTGTACTAGTATTTGTAATAGTTTCTGACGAAGAAAATTTTGCTATTCCAAAATCCGTTACCTTCATAACGCCATCTTCAGTCACTAAAATATTTTGCGGTTTAACATCTCTGTGAATTATATTATTTCTATGAGCGCAATCTAAAGCTTTAGCTATTTGAATTGCTACTGATATAGCCGTCTCATAATTCATCTTTCCAACTTGCTTTATTATATCCTTTAATGTTTTTCCCTTAACATATTCCATTACAATGTAATTTATTTCCTCTTGGGTACCTACATCGAGTATATTTACTATATTATTGTCAGATAGGGTTGCAATGGCGGTTGCTTCACCTTTAAATTTTTCGACTATGCCAGGATTATCACAAAATTCATTTTTTAGAATTTTTGCTGCAACAAAACGATTTAACTTATTATCTCTCGCTTTAAATACCTCTGACATGCCTCCTTCCCCTATTTTTTCTAACAACTCGTATCTGTTTCCAAGTACAATTCCATCCATACTTATATCTCTCCTCCAAACAACAATACTGTTATATTATCTCTGCCGCCTTTTTCCTTTGCCAAATATACTAATCTGTCAGCCATACTCACATAATCCTTTTCCTCGATGACAACCTGTAGAATTTCTTCCTTAGTTAATTCATTTGTTAGTCCGTCTGAACATAGGATATATAACTCATATTCATCTTTTTTAAGCTCAAATACATCCACATTTACACTACTTGAAGTTCCCAAAGCCCTCGTAATAATATTTTTCTTTGGGTGGTTCTCAGCTTCCTTTTCACTTATATTCCCATTATCAAGAAGTTCCTGAACTAAAGAATGATCCTTTGTAATTTTCTTAATTTCATTATTCTTAATTGCCAAACAGCAACTATCGCCTACATTGGCAACATGTATAAACTTTTCAGTCACTAAACAAGCTGTAACTGTAGTTCCCATTCCATTTAAATTTTCATTTGTATTAGAAAAATTGAATATATCTCTGTTTGCATTTTCAATAGCCTCAGCAATCAGACTTTCTACTTTGCTAGAAGAAAATTTTTCATCCACATAATTTACGATTCTTACGGCAGCCATTTCACTTGCAACTTCTCCTGCATTATGTCCGCCCATGCCATCTGCAACCACATAAATTCTAAATTCCTCTTTTTCTAAATATGAAGCATAATCTTCATTTAAAGTTCTCTTTAATCCTACATCACTAACTAAGCCGACCATTTTATTCCCCCTCTATTTCTTGGGTTTGTATATAACTTCTTCTAAGTTGTCCACATGCTGCGTTAATGTCACTTCCCATTTCTCGTCTTACAGTAACTTCTATTCCATGATTTTTCAATATTCCCGAAAAATCATCTATTGATTTTTTGGAAGATCTTTTGTAGGAATTTTCTTTTATCTCATTTACAGGTATTAAATTTACATGGCAAAGCATGCCTTTTAATAGTTTTCCTAATGCTTTTGCATCTTCCGTTCCATCATTTACATCCTTAACTAAAGCGTATTCAAATGTAATTCTTCTGTTTGTTTTACGAATATAATATTGACAAGCTTCTAATATTTCATTAATACTATACTTGTTTGCTATAGGCATAATTTCCCTTCGTTTTTCATCACTAAATGCATGTAATGAAATCGCAAGAGTTATGCTTAAATCTCTATCTGCCAGCTCATATATTTTATGTACAAGTCCGCAGGTAGATAATGTTATATGCCTTTGACCAATATTTAATCCATATTCTGCTGAAACTACTTCTAAAAACTTCACAACATTTTCATAATTATCTAAAGGTTCTCCACTGCCCATTAAAACTACATTAGATATTCTCTCATTAATATACTTTTGAACCACAAGAATTTGAGATAAAATTTCTCCTGTTGTTAAATTTCTCACTTTTCCTTCTATAGTAGATGCACAAAACTTACATCCCATTGCACATCCAACTTGAGTGGATATGCATATAGAATTTCCATGCTTATATCTCATAAGAACAGACTCTATTAAATTTCCATCCTTAAAACCAAATAGAAACTTCTCTGTTCCATCAATATTAGATTTATAAACTTCTATTATCTTTGGTAAATCTATAACAAAATTTTCTTTTAGTTTTGATATTAAACTTTTGGGCATATTTTTCATATCTTCAAACTCTACTACGCCCTTATATACCCATGATAATATTTGCTGGCCTCTAAATGCACTCTCTCCATTTTCCTTCATCCATATTTTAAGTTCTTCTAAAGTATAATCTAGCAAATTATTCATTTACTCACCTACTGTTACTATCTTTTTTCAAGTTTTGCAATAAAAAAGCCATCCATATTTTCATTTGGCATAATAGTCAAAGAGCCGTTTTTATTGTATATTAAATTATCTTGATTTCCAATAAATATTTTCTTTACGCTGCAATCTTTATGGCTGCTCACAAACCAATCAATATTTTCTTCATTTTCTTCTTTATTTAGTGTACAAGTTGAATATACCATTATTCCGCCACTTCGTAAATACTGCCACGCATTTTCCATTATCTCACGTTGGATTGGTATAATTTCTCTTAAATCAGCTCTAGTTTTATTCCATTTAATTTCTGGTTTCTTTCTAATTATTCCAATTCCTGAACATGGTACATCTATTAGTATTCTATCACTTGATTCAATCAGCTCAGGATTTAGCTTAGTTGCATCATTTGTATTAACTTCAACGTTAGTTATTCCAAGTCTATCACAGTTTTCTTTTATTAGTCCAAGTTTAGCTTCATGTATATCAAACGCCAATACCTTTCCAGTGTTTTGAAGCATCTCTGCTATATGAGTGGTTTTTCCACCTGGCGCACTACATAAATCTACTACTTTCATGCCCTCTTCTAATTCTAATAAAGGTGCTACAACCATGGCACTTTCATCTTGCACTGTAATCTTTCCTTCTTTAAAAAGAGGATTACTTTCTACAGATTTACCGCCTTTTATAGAAATTGCTTCAGGACAGATAACTCCTTCTTCAATATCATATTCAAGTTTTTCTAATTCTTCAAAAACTTCATCATAATCAGCTTTAATCTCATTTACTCTAACGCTAACTTGTGGAATTGCATTTAATCCTAGCATTATTTTCTTTGAAATATTTTCTCCATACTGCTTAATTAGTAGTCTTATCATCCAAGGTTCAAACGAAAACTTATATGCATATTCGTCAATTTTATTACCTACAACTTCAATTTCATCTGGGTTCTTTGTAAAGCTTCTAAGTATACCATTTACAAGCTTAGAATCATTCTCAGATATTTCCTTAGCTTCTTCTACCGCTTCATTACATGCAGCATAACTTGGTACTTTATCCAAAAAATTCATTTGATATACTGCTACTCTTAAAATATTTAAAATATCTTTTTTCATTAACTTTATATCTTTTACAAAGTTTGAAATTATAATATCTAATGTTTTCTTTCTTCTTAAAACTCCATATACAATTTCAGTTAATAATGCCTTGTCTTTATCATTTAATTCTGCTTCATTTAACTCTTTTGCTAGTATTATATTAGAATAAGCTCCTTCATCTAAAACTCTATTTAATATTTTTACTGCTAGTTTTCTACAATCCATATGCTACCTCTTCTAATCATCTATTTCTATCATTGCTTATTGCAATAAGTCTTATTAATTGTGATACTGCCATAAGTGTTGCCGCTACATAAGTCATAGCTGCTGCATCTAGTACCTTTTGTGCACTTTTAGTTTCATCACCATACAAAATTCCTCTTGATCCTAGTATCTTTAAAGCTCTGCTTGATGCATTAAACTCAACCGGTAATGTTATTATTTGAAATATTACCACTCCTGAAAATAAAAGTATTCCAAGTGTGGTCAATCCTCTAAAGCCTAGAAATAAACCTGCTATAAATAATATCCATGATAAACTTGAGCCAAGGTTTACAGCCGGTACTATTGAATTTCGTATAACTAATGGTGCATATCTTTCCTTATGCTGAATTGCATGCCCAACTTCATGAGCAGCTATTCCTGCTGAAGATATTGTTCCATTATAAAAAACTTCTGGTGATAATCTTAATACTCTTTGGGATGGATCATAATGATCACCAAGCTTAGAATTTACAACTTCTATTCTAACATCATGAAGCCCTGCTTCATCCAGCATCATTCTTGCAACCTGCTGTCCAGTATATCCATTTCTGTTTCCAACTCCACTATATTTACTATATGTGCTGTTAATTTTAGTTTGTGCCCAAAATGAAATTATTATTGCTGGGATTAACATTATCATTGTTGGGTCAAAAAAGGGATAAAAATGCATTAGTACATCCCTCCATTATTTTAATATTATATTTTTACTTATTTCATGCCCATTAATATACTGTTCTATAGTCAGCGGCTTACCATTTGGAAACTGCACTTTTTTTATGAGAAGCACACCTTCTTTACATGCAACCTTAACACCATTTTTGCTCACATCTATAATAGTTCCTGGTTCCTTTGAAGTATCTTCTTTTAAAGCTTCTGTTTCAAATATCTTCATTCTTTCATCATTATAACTTGTATAAGCAATTGGCCAAGGATTTAATCCTCTTACTAAATTATGAACTTCTATTGAACTTTTATTCCAATCAATACTCGCAATATTTTTATCTAGCGGTTTTGCATAGAAAGTTTCATCTCCCTGTTTTTCTGGAGTTATACTTCCATCTATTATTCCATCTATGCTTTTAACCAAAAGATCTGCTCCTCTTACTTTTAATAAATCAAATAATTCTCCTGCAGTCATGCTATCAGTAATTTCAACTTCATCTTTAAGAAGCATATCTCCTGTATCTAAACCCACATCCATAAGCATTGTAGTATTTCCTGAAACTTTTTCACCCTTTATTACTGCCCATTGGATTGGTGCAGCTCCTCTATACATTGGCAGCAATGATCCATGAAGATTTATGCATCCATATTTAGGTATATCCAATACTTCTTTGGGTAAAATCTGCCCAAAAGCTACTACAATTATAAAATCCGGCTTAAGATCTTTTAATTTTTGGATTAATTCTGCATCTTCTCTAAGTTTTATTGGCTGATACACTGGAATTTCATGCTTCACTGCTTCCTCTTTAACTGCTGAATATGCCAGTTTCTTACCTCTGCCTTTAGGCTTATCTGGCTGGGTAAGTACAGCTGTAACTCCATATTTCTCAATTAACTTACTTAGAGAAGGGACTGCAAAATCAGGAGTACCCATAAATACTATATTCATTTTGCTTTCCTCCTGTTTCTATTTACTTTTTTGAAGGCTCTTTATCTTTAGCTCTATCAATAAACAAAGTACCATTAAGATGATCATATTCGTGTAAAATGGCTCTTGCAAGTAATTCTTCGCCTTCTATTTCAAATTCTTCACCATTTTCGTTTAAAGCTCTAGCTCTAACATAGCTAGGTCTCATTACCTCTCTTGTTTCTCCAGGTAAACTAAGGCATCCTTCTTCATCTACCTGCTTTCCGTTTGTTTCTATTATTTCAGGGTTTATAAATACTAAAGGACCTTCTCCAATATCTACAATAAACAATCTTTTTAATATGCCAACCTGAGGTGCTGCAAGACCAACTCCATCTGCTTCATACATAGTTTCTTTCATATCTTCAATTAATGTTAATAATCTATTGTCTACTTTTTCAACTTCTCTACATTTCTTACGTAATGTATCGTCACCATATTGCCTTATATTTCTTAATGCCATTTTTCGCACTCTCCCCTACGTCATATTGTTAGGATTAATATCTATACTAATCCTTATTTCATTATATACACTCTTATTTAATTGATAAAGTGTATCTTTTATTTTTTCGCTAAATTCATCATTAAAATTTCCCTTTATTATTATCTGCCACCTATAATTCTCTTTTAATTTAGTTATAATGCAAGGAACCGGTCCGAGCATAGTAATATCTTCTACTATTAATTTTTTCAGATTATATTCTAAAGTATACATAAATTTTTTTAATTTTTCCTCAAATTTCGAGGAGCCATTAATCAATAATATTCTACCAAAAGGTGGATTATTCATCAACCTTCTAAGTTCTATTTCCTTTTTAAACAAAGATACATAATCCTCTTCTTTTGCATATTGTAAACTATAATGGTCTGGTGTATAACTCTGGACAATAACTTTTCCTTCATCTTCACCTCTGCCAGCTCTTCCTGATACCTGAGTAATTATCTGATAAGTTCTTTCAGCAGCTCTATAATCTGGTATATTTAAAGACATGTCTGCGGCTAAAATCCCAACCAAAGTTACATTTTTAAAATCCAGCCCTTTAGAGACCATTTGAGTTCCTATTAAAATATCTGCTTCTCCATTTTTAAAGGAATTATAAATAGATTCATGTGAATTCTTATGTCTTGTTGTATCAACATCCATTCTTAAGACTTTAGCTTTTGGAAAATATTTTTTCACTTCCAATTCAACTCTTTCTGTCCCAGCTCCAAAAAATTTCACATATTTGCTGCCACACTTTGGACATATCTTAGTAACCTTTTCTGCTCTTCCACAATAATGGCATATTAAATATCCATTTTTATGATATGTCATGGAGACATCACATTCTGGGCACTTAAATACATAACCGCAACTCCTACAGGAAATGAACGTTGAATAACCTCTTCTATTTAAAAACAAAATAACTTGTTTTTTATACTGTAAAGTTTTATCAATATTTTCTAGAAGTTCTCTGCTAAATAATGAAAGATTTTTATTTTTCAGTTCTTCCCTCATATCTATTATATGCATTTCCGGCATTTTCTTTCCATTAACCCTATTAAGCATTTCAATTAAAGTATATTCACCTTTTAATCCCTTATAATAACTCTCAATACTTGGTGTAGCAGATCCTAATATTAATTTACATTTTTTTTGCTCACATATAAATTCGCTTACTTCTCTGGTATGATATTTGGGATTATGATCTGATTTATATGTATTTTCATGCTCTTCATCAATAATGATAAGGCCAAGATCTTTAAGTGGTAAAAACAGTGCGCTGCGTGCTCCTATAACCAATTTAGCCTTTCCAGTTTTTACTCTATACCATTCATCAAAACGCTCTCCATCACTTAATCTGCTATGAAATAGTGCTACATCTTCTCCAAATCTGCCTTTAAATCTCTCTATCATTTGAGGAGTCAATGATATTTCAGGCACTAAAACAATTGCGCTCTTATCTTGATTTAGCATTTCCTGCACTAATCTCATATATACCTCAGTCTTTCCTGATCCCGTAACACCTTTTATGAGATATTTTAACTTTGAACCATTTAAAATTTCGTTTAAACAAGTTTTTTGTTCTTCTGTAAGAAATTCATTGTTATAATCCTCATATTTACGCGTGTTATATCTAAAAACTACCTGTTCTTCTATTTTTAACACATTTTTTTCTATTAACTTATTTAAACAGTATAAAGAAAACTGCTTATCACCAGTAATTTCTGTTTTAGTATATATACCATTATTTTTAGTTATAAAATCATATAGTTTCACATAACTTTCTTTTTTAAGTTCATCACCATCTATTTCTTTATTGATATATACAACTTTTTTCTTTTTTTCCTTTGACCCTTTCATAATCCCAACTGGAATCATAAGGCGAATAGCATCAATATATTTGCAGAGATACTTTTTCCTTAGAAAATGAATCAGCTCCATCTTATCTTCAGGTAATATAGCCTCATCATCACATAAACTCAAAACTTTTTTAACCTTATATTGAACTTTATTTGCATTTTCATCAATTATAGAAAATACAAAACCTTCTACAGGTTTGTTTCTCGTCCCAAATGGAACTTTAACTCGGAATCCAACCTTCATATCTTCTACAAATTCATCAGGTATCTTATATGTAAATGGCTTATCTATTTCTAAAGCATCACTATTAACAATTATTTCCGCATACATGATATTTTTATACCACCCCCGTATTACAGTTTACAATTTACAGTTATAAGTTTAGTAAGAAAAACCACAGGCTTTTCAAAAAATATATATTTTAGAAACCCCAAGAAGGGATTTTATCCTTAACTCAAAACTTATAACTCATAATTGTATGTAATATACTCCTGAAATTACAAGTGATAACTTCAGTTTTAGATTTATTTATCTATTTCCCCTATAGTAACAAAAGAAGCGCAAATTTCTAGCGCTTCTCAAGTATGATATCAAATAAGTTACTTGCTATTTTTTCTTTGCTCATCTTATCTAAATGTACTTGTTTACCTTCTTTAGATAAAACAATTACTTTATTATCCTCAGAAGCAAAACCAGTATCCTCTGCAGTTATATCATTTGCCACAATATAATCTAAGTTCTTTTTTGAAAGCTTAAGTTTAGCATTTTCTTCTAAGTTTTGACTTTCAGCAGCAAACCCTACTAAAACTTGCTTTTCTTTTTTCTTTCCAAGTTCCATTAAAATATCATTATCTCTAGTAAAATCTATAGATAAATCATTGTCAGCCTTTTTAATTTTCTGTGTACTATAATTTTTAGGTTTATAGTCTGCAACAGCAGCTGATTTTATAACTATATCAGCATCACTAAAGGCCTTTAGGGCTTCCTCTCTCATCTCTTCATTTGTTGAAACCTTTATAAAGTTAACATTCATAGGTGCTTCAAGAGAAGTCGGTCCTGATATCAATGTTACATCAGCGCCTCTATTTCTTGCTTCTTTAGCTATTGCATATCCCATCTTTCCAGTTGATTTATTGGTAATAAATCTTACTGGATCTATTTCAGCTACAGTTGGCCCTGCTGTTACCATAACCTTCTTATTTAATAAATCTTTTTTTTCATTTAGTTCCATTAAGACTCTATCAACTATAACTGCTGGACTTTCAAACTTTCCAGCTCCAGTTGTTCCACATGCAAGCCTTCCTGAAATTGGATCTATAAATTCATATCCATACGCTTTAAGCTTCTTAATATTATCTTGAACAATAGGATTTTCATACATATTAGTATTCATGGCTGGCGCAAAGATAACTTTTGCTTTTGTTGCCATTATTGTAGTTGAAAGCATATCATCCGCAATTCCATTTGCAACTTTTCCAATTATATTAGCAGTTGCAGGAGCTACTAAAAGCAAATCTGCTTTTGTAGCTAAACTTATATGTTGAATTTCAAAAGCCTTTGGTTCTGCAAACATGTCGCAGATTACCATGTTTTGGCTTAAGGATTGAAATGAAAGAGGAGTAACAAACTTTACAGCACTTTCTGTCATAATGACATCAACATCTATGTCTTTCTTTACAAGCATACTTACAATTTCCAAAGCTTTGTATACTGCAATTCCTCCGCTTACACCTAATACTACATTCTTTTTCATTTTATTTTGAACCTTCTGTTACAATTTCATATTCAATTGCATCTTGATCTACTTCATTAATTGCAATTGTTAATGGTTTATTTGAATTTATTGAAATACGCGGATTAGAACCATCTATTATTTCTCTCGCTCTCTTTGATGTTAAAATTACTAAAGAATATCTATCATGTACTTTTTCTAATAAATCTACCACTGATGGATTAATCATAGAGTTGTTCATGAATAATTCCCTCCTTTGAATCTAGTATACTTTCTTTTATTCTATCTACTCTGCATTTTTCAGCAGCTATTATTGCTTCTAATTTTTCAACAGCTACATCTACTTTATCATTTACCACTGCATAATTATATTTAGAAACAAAATTTATCTCTTGGTAAGCTGACTTGAATCTTTTCATTAAAGATTCTTTAGTTTCGCTGCCACGATTTATTATTCTTTGTCTTAATTCAGACATAGATGGTGGAAGTATAAATACAAATACACCATCACTCGCATTTTCTTTAACCTTTAAGGCACCTTGAATATCTATTTCTAAAATAACATCTCTACCGCTTTCTAAAAGCTCTTCAACATTCGATCTAGGTGTCCCATAAAAATTATCATATACTTCGGCATATTCTAAAAAATCATCTTCTTCTATTCTATTCTTAAATTCATCTCTAGATACAAAATGATAATTAATACCGTCTACTTCCCCTTTTCGCGGATCTCTTGTAGTTGCTGATACAGATAAAGCTACTTCTTTGTTTCTTTCTAAAAAACTTTTACAAATAGTACCCTTTCCTGCACCCGATGGTCCTGATATAACTATTAATAATCCTCTCCCACTCGCAATCATTATTCATCATCCTCATCAACTGCGATATCATCTTTTGTAGATAATCTGTGAGCCACTGTTTCAGGTTGAACTGCTGATAATATAACATGGTCACTATCTGTTATTATAACCGCTCTGGTCCTTCTTCCGTAAGTAGCATCAATTAGCATTCCTCTATCTCTTGCTTCTTGAATAATTCTTTTAATAGGTGCCGATTCTGGACTCACAATTGCGACTAATCTATTAGCCGAAACTATGTTTCCAAAACCTATGTTTATTAATTTAATTCCCATTTTTTTCCTCCTGATTATTCAATATTTTGAATTTGCTCTCTTATTTTTTCAGTGATATTCTTAATTTCAATTACTTTATTAGTCATATCAATATCTGTTGATTTAGATGCTATTGTATTAGCTTCTCTATTAATTTCCTGAATTATAAAATCCAACTTTCTTCCGATTGGTTCATTTAAATCTAAAGTGCCCTTTACTTGACTTAAATGACTTCGAAGTCTAGTGATTTCCTCATCTACAGCAGCTTTATCAGAAAGTATTGCTACTTCTAAAGCAATTCTAGTTTCATCAATATCTACTCCAGATAATAACTCGCCGAGTCTCTCTTCAAGCTTTTTCTTATAATTTTTAGGTATAGAATCGGCTACTTTTTCAATTTCTTCAATGCATTTTTCTATCATTTGAATTTTCAGCAGAATATCAGATTTTAGCTTTTCGCCTTCCCTGCTCCTCATCTCTTCCATTAAATTAAGAGCATCCTCAATTAATGGCGAAATTTCGTCGAAAATATTGTCCAAATCTTCTTCTTTTTCTTCTAGTGTTATTACATCTGGAAATCTTGCTATTTTGGTAGTAGATATATCATCAATAGAATTCAATTCCTCTTGAATTCTTTTAAGACATTCATAATACTCTTTAGCTAATTTCATATTTAAATTTGCTTTTCCGGAATTACTTCCATAACTTTTATAATTAATAAAGACATCAACTTTTCCTCTATTTAATCTTTTACTAATTATATTTCTTATTTTTTCTTCTAGAGCTAGCATAGTTCTAGGCATTCTGATATTTATGTCTAGATATCTATGATTTACACTTTTCATTTCTACTGAAAAACTTAATTCTTTTCCTTCTTCACTTTGAGCCCTTCCAAAGCTAGTCATACTTTTTATCAAATTCGCACCTCCTTTAAGTACAATATGCCAATTCAATTTAAATCAATCATAATTAATTTATCTTCCTATGTCAATGATTTGTTCACACATTGTTAACATTTTTTATTTTTCTACAAAAAAATGGCTGCTAAACAATAAAGTTCTCTCTATTTTTAGCAGTCTATCTAGGCTTATTTCAATTAATGCAGTTTGTTATAAAATTATTAACAAAATATATACGCTATAATTCATTAGCTGAAATAAAAAAAGATCGCCCACAACTATCTATAAAAAATGTTGTAAGTAATCTCCATTGATATTATTATTTTTTGGCAGGTCGGCGTATCCTGCATCTCTGGTTACTAAAAAAATAGCGCATGAGGAGCCCTTTCTCACCTCAAAAAATAAACTTACATTAAAAGAATATCATAGTATCTTCTCTTCTAATTCAGTTTTTTCAACTTTAATTAATCTACCTCTGTATATTCTTGAATTTAACTTTGACAAGGTTATTGGATACATTGTTGCCACGTATATATATTCATCTTCCAAATCAATCTCCAACCCTAAAAGTATAATGATATTATCGACTTTTCTTATTAATTCAAGAGAGCCACAGACTCCTCTTCTATAATCCAATCCAGCATATTCAGGATCTTTTATAATCTTTTCTATAATATCTATTATATTATCTTTCATTTTTTTGGTGAATTGCTTACCATGTCTTTTTTTTATGTGGTTTATAACACCCGGAGAGGCATAAACAATTCTAGATAAATCAAGCTCCAAGAGCTCACTTATAGAGACTTTTATTTTTCCAACTTTCTTATAAGCCTTATACTCTCTTTTCATAGATACCCCTCATTTATATCCTTTTCTTTATTATATCCTAATGGTATGTATTTTTCCACTTATTAATATAAAACATGGCAAAAAAAGTGTTGATTTATACTATCCTAATATAAAGAAATATGTAGTAATTAATCATTCATTATATTTCTATTCAGCTATCTTTAAGAAATCAACACTTTATGAAAACATGAAATTTTTATATACATCTTTTTAAAGTATTATACAAATCAAGCCGCCATTTCCTTCATTAATGATCTTTTGTAAAGTTTTTTGAATCTTTACTTGGACATCTTCCGGCATCTTATAGAGTTTGTTTTGTAATCCCTCTTTCACTAATACTTCTAAGGATTTTCCAAACATATTGCTCTGCCAAAGTAGAGTTGGATCTGTTTCAAATTGTTCTAGAAGTCCCTTTACTAATTCCTCCGACTCCTTTTCAGATCCCATTAATGGACTTATTTCGGTTTTTATATCACATTTTATAAAATGCAAACTTGGAGCACTAGCTTTTAACTTTACTCCATACTTATTTCCTTGTTTAACTATTTCCGGTTCTTCAAATTTCATTTCTGCAAGCTGTGGTGCAACTAATCCGTATCCAGTTTCTCTTACATCATCTAAGGCATCCTTAACCTTATCATATTCACATTTTGCATGGGTCAAGTCTTTTATTATTCCGAGCAAATCGCTTTCAGAATTAACATCTAAATCACATATTTCACTAAGTACTTTATAAAAGACACCATCTTTAGGTTTCATCAATATGTTAGCAGTTCCACGTCCCATATCAACTTCTTTTATTGTAGCTTTTCCCATATATTCGTCATCTTCAAAATTATTTAAGCAATACTTTATGTCTCTAACTTTAGAAACATCTTGACTCATGTTCATAATTATGTTGAAAAAATCTTTTTTAAGCCAATGGCTGCCCTCTAATTTTTCTAACCATTCAGGCATATCAATATTAATTTCTTTTACAGGGAATTCAGTAAGTACATGTTGAAACACATCTTGAATGTCTCCTTCCTGCATATTTTGGACATCCATAACTTGTACCGTAACATTATATTTATCTTCTAACTCTTTTTTTAATGTTTTAGTTTCTGGTAAATTAGGCCTGTTTGTGTTTAAGACTACAATGAATGGTTTATTTAAAGATTGTAATTCATATATTACTCTCTCTTCTGCATCTACATAATCATCTCTATCTATTCCTGTTATGCTGCCGTCAGTTGTGATTACAAGCCCTATTGTTGAATGATCTTTAATTACCTTTCTTGTCCCAATTTCTGCAGCATCTTCAAAAGGTATTTCATAATCATACCATGGTGTATGAACCATTTTACTTTCTTCTCCATCCATGTACCCTAGTGCCCCTTTTACTATATATCCTACGCAGTCAACCATTCTCACTTTAAACTTAATTTCATCTCCCAGGTTTATTTCAACGGCTTCATTTGGAACAAATTTAGGTTCTGTTGTATGAATATTTTTTCCTGATCCGCTTTGTGGCAATTCATCTTTTGCTCTTTCTTTTTTATAAGTATTATCAATTTTAGGTATTACCATAAGGTCCATGAACTTTTTTATAAATGTAGATTTCCCCGTTCTAACTGGACCTACAACTCCTACATATATGTCCCCTTGGGTTCTATCAGATATATCCTTGTATATGTTGAAATTATCCACAAAATTCCCTCCTATATTCTTTTTCCAATATATATATATTCATTCAAGTTATAAAATATACAGTTAATGCTAAATAAAAAAATATCAGGTTACTCATTATTATTTTGAGTAATCTGATATTTAGAACTGTTATTTACCTATTTAAATATCCTTTTCTAATAAAAATATAATTTGTATCCTTATAGATCTTTCTCATTAGTATATTATCGCATCAAATCTTATAAGTTAGCGATATCTACGGTAATAAAAGTAACTATCGCTCTCCATATTAAGCTGTTTATGTCCAATAGGAGTTCTTTTTTCAAATAATTTAAACTGCGCCTTTTCTGCAACTTTACATGAAGCAGTATTTTCACAATCAATAGTAAGAATCATATATTGAATATCTGATACGCTTATGCACCATTCATATAAAGCATTTACTGCTTCTGCTGCATACCCATTCCCACCATAATCTTCATCTATAAAATATGCCATTTCAACTTCATTTAGAGTATCTTCCAATCCCATGCCAACCATACCAATTAACTCAGCTGTCTCTTTTGATATAATGGCATATCTTTTATTTTCATAAATATCTTCTGATTCTTTTTTTGTCTGAAGCCACTCAATATACCCTGAAAGCCTTCCTTCAACAGTACTGTTTTCCGACCAGTCTCTCATAAATCGCATTACATTTTCTTGCCATATAATTTTCATTAATTTTTTTTCATCTTTATGTTGAAAATCACGAATCATTAATCTTTCCGTTTCTATTAACATGTTTTTTACCTCTCTGTCATCTACTATTTATAATGTCAATTCTTCAACTTAACATAAATTTTTTAATCATCCAAGACCAATTCAGATTTAAATATTATCACAGCATTACCAGCAATTTTAACCTCTACAGGTTCATTATTTTCTATCTTTACATCTATCTCAATAACACCAGTTCTTTTAATAGCTTCCCCCTGCTTAGCTTTAAATCTAAATAAGGAATTATTATGTTTAACATGATTATGATGAACAAGATATGTACCCAATGGGCCATTTGCATTACCTGTTACAGGATCTTCATTAATTCCTATTGCAGGTGCAAACATTCTGCCATTTATTAATATATCGCTATCTTTTGAGTCAACTGTAAAGACATAATATCCATTGCACTTAATAATTTTGCTAAGCTTAGATAGTTCATTATAATTAGGCTGCAAATTATTTAAAGTTTCAATACTT
>JAEZKY010000135.1 GCA_023435985.1 Bacillota bacterium
ATATATTTGCAAGAGACCTTTGGACGGTAAAAGGAGCGTTAAAACAAGCTTCATATGATTCTGATATGGAAATATACAGAAAGAATTTTATGAGAACATCGGCGGTTGACATATTTTCAGTAATAAGAAATGTTTTGATAAAGACAAATTCTTATATAAATGAATATGCACCCAACATTAGATATAATAGTATAAAATACCCAGAACAATTGAAAATAAATTACTTAGAGGAAAAAGATATGCTTCTGACAGGAGTAATAGGGTTAGGAATAAGATCAGAGTTGTTACATAGACTCTATCCGGGAAATTTTGCTATAATGACAAGGCGTAGTTTATGGGGAATGTACTTTTTATCAAATGAAAGCGGTGAATTTATAACAGATGAAAAAAGTAATGATGGTAAGAGACATCGTACTAGTCATAATTGGGAATATGAGTATGATCGATTTATGTTTTATAATAATTTCATTTCTAAGATGTTAGAAAACGAGTTAAAACGATATGGTATTAAAATGAATCAGAATTTAAGGTTTGGGTATGTTAATTTATTTTTAAATGAAATTTATAAACTTTATCAAGATAGAATAGATATTTTATTTCGTTGGAATTACGTGGAGGTTTAAGATGGGATCTTTAGAAATATATTTTGATGAAATAAAAGAACTTCGTAAATACCAAAAGGTATCTTTAGATAAAATTATTAGTGGAAAGAATACACTTACAATAGCTCCAACCGGAGGAGGAAAATCTTTGATTTTTCAGCTAGCTGCATTAGAATTGGGGGGGACAACTATAGTAATATCTCCGCTGAAAGCATTAATGGTCGAACAAGTAGAGTATTTGCAGAGCAAGAGAATAAATGCGATTGCTATTAATGGGGACATGCCATTCACAGAACAAAGAGAATTATTAAGACAATTGAAATCAAACAACCCCCAATTGATATATATATCTCCAGAAAGATTATTTAATTATTTTTTCAGGGAAGCATTGATACAGAGCGAGTTAGATATAAAATTGATAGTAATAGATGAAGCACATTGCATAAGTCAATGGGGGATTGAATTTAGGCCTGATTATGGAAATATTGCGCCTTTTATAAAATTTCTGAATGAGAATAATAATGAGCCTATAGTATTTGCGTTGACAGCAACAATAGGAGAGTTAGCAAGAAAAGATATAGAACTAGAATTTAATATTAACATGGAGAATGAAGTCATTTCTGATGGAGTAATACGGAACAATTTTTATTTGAAATTTGTTGAAGTTAATAATGAAAATGAGAAATATGAAATAATGAAAGATTTCATAGATAAGAATTCTCTTAATAAGGTAATAGTATATCTTTATAGTCAAAAGAAATGTGAAGAACTAGCTGAAGTTTATCCAAATTCTGATTATTATCATGCGGGAATGTCTGGAGAAAGAAAAATTGAAGTTATGAAAAAATTTAAGCAGGATGAAATTAAAGTATTATTTGCAACAACAGCCTTTGGCATGGGTATAAATATATCTAATGTTGATTCGGTGATTCACTATCATATACCGGATTCAATAGAAGAATATTATCAGCATGTAGGGAGAGGTGCAAGAGATAAGCAACTAGTTTCAGAGTGTAAGTGTTTAATGCTATGGTCAGAAACTAATTTTTCTAGAAAAGCTAGTAGAATAAAAGGAGATACATTGTCGATTGAAGACCTCAAGAAAGGATTTCAACACTTAGGATTAGAAGGCAAGAAGAATAAGAAAACATATATCAATTATGAGGAGATTTTTAAGAATGATGGGAGTTATGGAAGTGTAAATCTGTCGCTAATAAAAAGAATGTTTGAGAAATATGGAATTTGTAATACTGTAGGAGATATATATGGTAATCCTCATTCGATCACATTTTATAAAAACACTGATTTATGGACCGAAGTGTTAAATAAAATTGGAAATAGAAATCAATTTATCATTGCGGAAGCTAAAACTGGTATCAAAATTGAGAAATTGATACAGCATGTTTATGAACAAGAACTTAAAGGAAATGTTAAGAAATTGCCAGCTACAGAAAGAAAACTATTTTTAGAATCAAACTTTGATGAATTACCTTTAGATTTGGCGGATAATATAATGCGAGAAAGTGAGTCGGTAGAGGAATTCAAATTGGCAAGAATAAAAGAATTGAAAGATTTATGCATAGAAAAAGATCCTCATATGTATATAGCTAAAATACTTAATGTTCCTTATAATAATTAATAGCATTTTTTAGTTTAATAGAAAGTTCAATGATTAATAAAAAAACAAATTGATAAGTTAATTACTTCACTAAATAATTGTTTAGTGAAGGTATGATAGTATACCAGCTCAAACTGTTAAAGATAGAAGTGCTCAACACTATGGCTCAGCGTTATTTGATTTGATTGATAATGATAAAAAACTTTCAGGTGAATATTGGACAGGAAGAAAAACAACAGGAAGTATTAAATTAGATTTTTGGACAATTGAAAAAAAAGATAGCATACCAGATGATTTAGGTGATCATCCAGTGAGTTCATTACGAAACAGCAATAAAATAAATATAAGTACAGACTTTGCAAAAAAATGTTAATTGTAGATGATTTTATGTATAACTACATAAGATTTTTTATAGATATCTAGTTATATATATTCTTATCTTAAACGTAAGAAGTAAATAATAAGTATGGAGGTTTTAATTAGGGCAGAGATTAAATTTGAAATAGAAAAAGAAATAGGAATTATCTCAGAATCACCAAAAGGGTGGACTAAAGAATTAAATCTAATTAGTTGGAATGGAAAAGATGCAAAATATGATTTAAGAGATTGGGCACCTGAACATGAGAAGATGGGTAAAGGAGTTACTTTAAGTATGGAGGAAGTTAAGGCTTTGAAAGAATTATTAAATAACATTGAGATATAAAAATAGTATTGATGAGATATGTTCAGTTTATTTTAAAAGAGTTCATGTAAATAAATATATAATTATTAGCTTTAGCGATAAAGCAAGTGAATTTATAGATATAGAGCTGGCGAAAATTTGAATTTTATTATAGAAAGAAAGTGAATTACAATGAATTTAAATACATTAAAGAAATGCATTGAAGAAAGTAAAGTAGATGATGCAGCGATAGTGTTAAAGAATTTATATATTCAAAAACCAGAGAAATTTAGAAAATCTATTTTGCTAGGCAATATATTACCATACCCGTTTAACTCTGATTTTGAAAAAACACTACAAATTTTAAAGAACTTCCAAAATTCATATAAGTTTGCAGTGGAAAAACTTACCTTTAAAAGTACAGAAGATTCAGAAACTTTTCTCAGAGAATGTGATGAACTCTACACTATAGTTAATATTTTATGTACTAATTATAGAAGTAATTGTGATTTGTTTAGAAATAATGATTTTTTAAAATTTAGTTTTTCATCTAAGATACATTTATTATGTATCTTTATTCAAGATTATAGCAATCAGTCTTTAAATAGACTTATGAATAATATTCATAAAGAAAAAAGATTTAATGTATCAACAAGCTTAGTAGGAAATATAAGTCAGAGTGATAATAGTAAAATATCATATGAAGATCAAAGTGAATTTATTACTGAAGTAGTTGGGGAAATAATTACATATATTTTTTACTCAGATACAGAGCCTCAAGATAGGTCCAATTGTATGCCATATTGTGGCAGCGCACCTATGAAAAATCGTGAATTTTTGGAAATAATTTTTCTTGGACAACACAGGATGAATTTATTGAATATATGGAACAAAGTAAAATACAGAGAATGGACTTATGAAGAGAGAAATGATAATAATAGAATTTACTATGATTTTATACCTAGAGACATGGATAGCTATAAGAAATATAGAGCATCAGTTATTAGAAGTGAGCATAGAAATAGTGTTAATTATATAAAAGCCAAAAGAGATCAATTTAGTGATATATCTAAGGTAGAAAAACTAATAAGAGATCTATCGAGAAAAGTTGATGCTTTTAACATCAGTACTCTTTTTTCACTTGATAATAACACCATTAAAGAAATTTCTAATTGTTATAGCGGATTAATCGATGCTGAATTAATAAGAATAAGAAAGGTATTTGGAGATGAATTTCTAGATTTAAGAATTGGCAATGTTAAAGATATTAAAATCTCAGAGTATTTAGAAATGTACAATTTTTTAAATGTATTGAGTAATATATTTTCTGTGGTATTGCAGGAATTTTCTTATAGTGCTATAAATGATTATAGAGTATTAGTACCAATACTTTCAAAAACATGTGTTTCGTTAAAATTTGCTCATATATTTTCGTATCCATTAGAAAAAGCTCAAAAAATTTTAGATTTATTTATATTCAAACCAAAATCTAAATTAGATTTATTTTCCCAACCATTGGTTGAATGTAACAATGAAGATATATTTTTTACTCCTACATTAATTAGTAGTATGAATGTAGCTAGGGCAATAGAATGTCAATTGAGTTTTTATAGAACTAAAATTGCTGAAAAAGGAATTGTATTTGAAAAAAAAATTAGGGAATTCATTTCTAATAGTCCTTTTATAAAGGTTAATAGAAATGATATAAAGTTTGAAGCTTATGATGGTAAAACGGTACAATACGATTTTTTGGGATATTTTGATAATCATATTTTGTTAATAGAAGATAAATGTATATTAGAGCCCTTTTCAGAAAAAGAGATATATGAGACATTAAAAAAAGAAATAAAAGGGGATGCATTTGAACAATTAAATAGAAGAGAAAAGATTTTAATAAATGATTGGGAGAATGTAAGAGCTCATTGTGATATTAATTTACCTATTCAACCTCCTTCTAATAGCGACATAATAAAAATAGCATGTGTTAATATGTTTAATTATTCTGGACAAGTATTTGATGATATTATTATAACTGATTCTAATACTATTATTAATTATTTCACTAACCCAATAATTGAACAAAGTGTAAGCAATAAGGGAAAAATAAATAAATTGACAAAGTATAGTATATGGAAGCAAGGGTATCCATCGATTAATGAGTTTATAGAATATTTAAAAATGCCTATAGCTGTAAGTCTTTTTTATTCAAAGTTAAAAGCTTCATTTTATGATACACCTTTAATTAAAGACTCCGATTATAGAATACGATGTATGGATTTTTATATGGATACAAATTTAGAAATTAGTGATGGAAAAAAAAATAATGTCAGTAAGATAAAAAAAATAGGAAGAAATGATAAATGCCCATGTGGACGAATTAACCCACAGACAGGAAAAGTTATGAAATATAAAAATTGCTGTGGCAAAAGTTCTTAGTGTTATTATTCTGACAAGCAAACATTATCTAATGGATAATTTAATACAATGTTTTTTGGGGAAATAAAGTTTTAACAACTGCAACATTTACTATTTTAGAGTTTCAGTATCAAGGTAGTGGTGAGGAAAAAATTACTATACATTTCTTTGACTAGATTAGATGTACATATCTGACTATATTCCATAATAAAATATTATATAATCAATATTTTATTATGAACAATGAAAAAATTATTCTACACCAAAATAAAAGGCGCTTCTGAAGAGAGAGATATCGAATTAGTCTATAAAAATAACATAAAAAACCACTTCAAAAATTCAGAAATAACCTATCCATTTAAATGTGATGGTTACTTAGAAGAAAACTTAATGTACAATGATACGACAAAAGTTTTACTTAATGCTAACTTAATATATGAAAAAAGAATTATTTGATGATAGGGTTAGAAACTTAGAAAATAAGCTTAAGCCTTTGGTTTATGAGCTGAGCTTTTTAAAAGAATGATAGGATTTTGATACTAATACAAACAATTATAGCATAAGATTTTAGGCAGTAAATTAATTAAAAGTTGATTTGCTGTCTTTCTATGTATACTAATTTAATATAAATTTACATAAGAACAATGTGAAGTATAAAAAGAATATAATCATAAAAAACAAATTTACTGCTTATTCTCAAATGGCAATATGATATAATTTTTCATAGGGTACATTAATTATCTATATATGTAAATTTATATGCATATAAGCATGAATTATAAGTAAAGAAAAGTATAAAACGAAGAAATAATACTTGAAATATAGGAGAAGTGAATCTATATGAATGATAATAATATAAAAAAAGTAGATGCAGTATGGCTTGGAGCAGCAATATTAACTTATGATAAATGTAAGAAAAAGGCAGAGTGGAATTTGGATGATGTATATTTGGTTCAAGCAGATATTAATGGCGTAGCAGAACGCATTAGTGGAGAAAATATACCATCAGCTATGGCTTCACAACATTGCACTCCGAGTACATCTAATGGATATAATTATTTAGTATGTAGAGATAAAAAAAGAAGAATCTCATATAATGGTGAATTTGGAGGAGAAAAGGAAAGGCCTATAATAAGCAAAGATATAATGGTTTCAACAGAACATGGAGAAATAAGTATGGAAGAACTTATTAGTTTTGTTGAAAGAGAGTATACACCTAAAGTTATTGCACTTGAAGAAGAGCAATTAAAAGAATTTGATTTTAAAATGATTTTTGATTATATAGATCAGTATGTTGGAAAAAAATACTCTATTCCTGAAAATGCAGGGGAACAGGCTGATGTTATGCGTGTAATTAAAGAAAAGGGAACTAGTGCACGTGAGATGTTAGTTAATATAGGTCGTAAAATACAACAAGTAGCCCCAATATATTCAAAGCTAGATGTTTCAGGGTGGGTGAATCAAAGGCAAAGTATTGATCATTACCTTTGGGCAGAGCTTAGAAAATTTGGAAAAGAAGCATCGCCAACTAGTATGTCTATATTTATTGAGAAAAATGTTGACGAGCTAAGATTAAGAATAAGTGTTGAGGCAAGGGATTCCAAATGCCAAGAAAATGAATATAAGCTACATAATAGATTACTATTGGTTGAAAATAATAATCCAGAATTAAACTATTATGTAGGAGGCTCATTGCCAAAGGAATTAGTAATTTCGAAAATGACAAGGCAAGAATTAATGGAAGCTGTTGAAGCAAAGAAATTTGATAAGGTTCAAATATGTAAAGTTATGACCAGAGAAGAAGTATTAGAAGCTGGACCTGAGAAAACAATGAAATTTATTAAGCAAGCAATATCGGAATTAGAACCCTTTTATGATGCAGCTGTTAAAGATGATAAATTAGATAAATCAAAAGAAATTAATTTAGATGAGAAATATAATGAAGATAAAATTGAAAATGAAAGATCCGATTCATGGAGTAAAATACAAACAGAAAATGAAAAGGCAATAGCTAGAAAAACAGTAGATTATAGTACATTTGGTAATGGAACAACAATACCTGCTAGATATCATGAAAGTTTTCTTAATAATCTTTCAAAAGTACTAATTAGAGGTACTCAAATAAAAATTAATATATTAGTAAATAACATTAAATTCGATGCTGTAATTAGGAATGTAGATTCTCAAAAAAGAAAAAACACAATAATACAAATTATATTTAGAAAGAAAATTAAAGAATATTTATCTAATGAATTATCTATTAGTCATACATATATAATGGAACACAAAGATCAAAACAGTAAAGCTCAAGTAAAAGTGCCAGATGAATTTCAAGAATTCATGGATTTTTACAAAGGTGAAGAAAAAGACACCTTCATAGTAAAATTAATTAAAAGAGATGAAGAAGCAATTAATGATGATCGTGATGAAGATTTAGAAAATGATGATGTAGAAGAAGTTGAAGAATCTGAAATAATTAAAGATTTTGAAGTTAAGTCAACAATAGATTATATCTACAATTACATAACAACCCAAGGATATACCTATGAAAAATCATTAATTAAAAATCTATACATATCATTAAAAACAAAACCTTTTGTAATCCTATCAGGAATATCAGGTACGGGTAAAAGTAAAATAGCAGAATTATTTGCAAAAGCCCTTGGAGCTACAGTAAAAAATGGAACATTCAATTTAGTTCCAGTAAAACCTGATTGGTCAGATAGTACAGATCTTTTAGGTTTTAGAAATATTGAAGGAAAATTTACACCTGGAATAATAACTAAAGTGTGTTATGAAGCTATGAAGTATCCTGATTTACCGTATTTTATTTGTTTAGATGAAATGAATTTGGCTAGGGTTGAATATTATTTCAGTGACATTTTATCTCTTATGGAAACAAGAAGATTAAATGAAGATAATGAAATAATAACTAATACTCTCCTTAGTGAAGAGCAGATAGGCAGGGATTCAGCTTCTATTAGTGCTTATGGAGATGTTTATATTCCTCAAAATTTATATATTATAGGTACAGTAAATATGGATGAAACAACTTTTCCATTTAGTAAAAAAGTTTTAGACAGGGCAAATACTATTGAGTTTAATAAAGTGGATTTAAGTTATTCCTTTGAAGATAATGATTCAAGTTTTGATAATTCTAATAGTAATGACGAAATTAAAATTTATCATAATGACTTCTTAAAATCAGAACTCTTAAAAATTAGAGATTGCAAAGAGTTTAAAGATATAGCTCAAGATGCTATAAATGAGCTTATTAGAATTAACAGCATTCTAGAAAAATATAATTATCATTTTGGATATAGAGTAAGAGATGAAATAACTTTTTATATGATTTATGCAATAAAAGATAATTTAATGAGCTTTGATGAAGCCTTTGACTTATGTGTAGTCCAAAAGATTCTACCTAAAATAAGTGGCAGCAGCAGTGAAGTTTTGGACATGCTATTTGATATATTTGAATTGTGTAATAATTATGAAATTGCTAATAGGGATTGTTTTGCGGAAGAAGATGTGAAATTGCTAAAAGAAAAAGCAACTGATTTAAACAAAGGTTCTGATAAAATAAAATATAAATTAACCAATGAAAAACTTATCTATATGATAAGGAGGTTCATAAGAGATGGATTCACAACCTTCTGGCAATAATGAGCTTATATCTATAGAGACACCTAATGTAATATTTGTACTTAAAGGCGATAGATATGGAACAAGTGAAGAAGCAATTTTTAAAATTGATCCATTTGGAAAAGAGCTGCCTGAATCAGATACTGAATATATAAATGGATTGTATCTTAAGGAATATTCTAATTATGAAATCATAATTCAAAGTAAAAATGATGATGTCATAGATTTTTACCATGAAAACATTAATATAAGGAATAAAGTTACACCAATAACTTCAAAATCAAAGAACTTAAGTGGTGTAATAAACTTTAAAGGTGATATAGGAATAACAAATCTTTTAGTTAATGTTAATAATAAACCAGAAATAGAAATTATCTTGGAGGTATATCCAACTAAGATAAGTTATAAAGAAGATTATAAAGCTATTTTAAGAGATGTAAATGAAGAAATTTATAATTTGGCTTATGGATTTTTAGCAAGAACTTATTTAGCTTCTGAAATAAATAATAAAACTAATAATAATGACAGTGAATTTTATAGTATTTTAAATTATGTCTTTGATAAACTAAAAAAATCCATAGACATAATATTATACAATCCATATCATGAACTTCAAAAAGTTTCAAAGGTAGTTAAATATCATAGAATTCAAAATGTATCTAATGAAACAATAAAATATTTAGAAAAAAGACCATATTTAATGGAAAATGTAAATGATAGATATTTGCCTAAAGAAGCATTAATTACAAAGAAAAATGTTACAACCAATACAAAAGAAAATAGATTCTTAAAGTTTATGTTGTTAAAGATAATTAGTAAAATAGATAAGTTTATCCTTAAATATCAAAAGAGTAATAGCAATGATAACGAGGTATTGAGCAAATTAAACACATTTAAAAAGGAAATAAATAAGAGAATTAATACTTCGATTTTGAGAAATATACCTTCTGAATTTAATGAGGCAAATCTTTCCCTTGTATTTTCTATGGGAAATGGATATAAAGAAGTATACAAATATTATCTTATGATTCAAAAGGGATTAAGTATAAGTTCTAATATATTCAGCCTCTCAATGAAAGAGCTTTCATTATTATATGAATATTGGTGTTTTATAAAGATAAATTCTTTGCTTAAGAAGAAATACCAATTAGTAAGTTCAGATTTTTTAAAAATAAATAAGGATGGTATTACTGTTTTGCTTACAAAAGGAGCAGAATCATCACTTACATATGAAAATCCACAAACAAAGGAGAAATTTAAAGTTTACTATAATTCCAGAAGAAGCTCTAAAACAGTATCACAAAAACCAGATAATATATTATCAATGCATAAAGATAGCAGTGTAAAATCTTATGAATTCATATTTGATGCAAAATATAAGATAGATACATCTCCAGAATACATTCAAAGTTATGGAAGTATTGGCCCTAAGGAAGAGGATATAAATACAATGCATAGATATAGAGATGCAATTATCTACGATTATAACAAGGATAAATTATTAGAGCACAAAGATAAAATAAAAAATCCTAGTGAAGCTATAAATAACTGCATTTTTGGAGCCTTTGTATTGTTTCCGTATGATAATGAAGAAGAATTTAAAAAACATAAATTCTACAAGAGCATAGAAGAAGTTAATATAGGAGCAATACCTTTTTTGCCTTCAACAACAAAGTTAATGGAAGATTTCCTAGACGAAATTATTGAGGAATCTTCTTATTCAAGCTTTGAAAGAGCAATAGAGCCTGTTGGGAAAGATGATTATTTAAAAGATGAGTATTTTAGTAATAGAGAAGTTTTGGTTGGAGCATTAAAAAGCGAGGAGCAGTTGGAAGTTAATCTTAAATATAATTTTTATCATATACCCGCTAAGAAAATTAATTTGGCTAAAAATAATGTTAAATATGTTGCGCTATCACAATCTCAAAACTCATTTGGTAGTGATGGTGGAATAGTGTGGTATGGCAAGATTAAGGATATTCATTTGGTGGAAAGAAATGAGATAATTGAGCTGCCAAAGGATAGTGATAGTTTATATTATAGACTGGAAATTGATAAATGGTGCAGACTTGAAAGAAAAATAGAAATAGATAAGTACAAAGTTAGAAGCTTTATATATACAACTTTTTATCTTCTTAATAATGCTAGAAGTGTAACTGAATTATGTATTAAAAGCAAAGAAGAATTTAGGCTTTTTCTTGAACTTAGAAGATTTCATAATAAATCTTCAATTGAAATTGATAGAGAGATTGAGGTTCAAAGTGAGATTAATGCGTTTAATTTGGATGGTATTAATATAGTTGTTAATGATGAAGGTATAATGAGTATTGTTGATAAAACGGTTATAAAGGTTTCCAAAGAGGCTTTTATAAAGAAGCCTATAAAAAGTATTAAAGAACTTCTTAGAAAATAGAAATAAAGTGACCTGGCATACTATGAAGAAAATGTAGTTAGATTAAATGCCTACTTTATTATTATGTCGAATATTATTGGTAATTATGTTAAAATATAATAAAATATTAATTTAAAATGAAGGGGTAAAAGTGGGGGAGAATATGAAAAAGTTAAAATTAACAAAAGTAATAGCTAGTGTATTAGTAGTAGCTTCAGTATTATTATTAAATCCAATAGGTGCAAGTGCAGAATGGAAACAAGATTATAATGGCTGGTGGTATTCAGAAGGCGATTCATGGGCTAAAGGTTGGAGAAATATTTCTGGAAACTGGTATTATTTCGGTACTTTTGGATATATGGAAAAGAATCAAGATGTAGATGGCTGGTATTTAGATGATAATGGAGTTGGGATAGAATGTATTAAAGCTGGGGATTTTGATATCCTTAAGTCAACTAGCGGAATTGTAAAATTTAATAGAAAAGTCCCTTGGGGGCCAGGAAAAACTGGTATTCCATTAGTTATACCAGGAAAAATAGGAGATATTGAGATAAAAAGCATAGGAAATAGAGGATTTTATAATTGTGGGTTTTTAACAGATGTAACAATTCCAGACAGTGTAACTAGTATTGGAGTTAGTGCATTTGAAAGGTGTGTTAGTTTAAAAAGGATAATAATTCCAGATAGCGTGGAAAGTATAGGACGTGATGCATTTGATGAGTGTGATGAGGCTGTGTTTTACGTTAATAGTGAAAAAACAAAACAATATTTAATCAAGTATGGTATATCCCCAAGTAAAATTATATTAAATACTAAATGATGTTCATTAAATAGGTATATAAAAAACTACGTTATTTACGTAGTTTTTTTATTGTTATAATTATAGTTGCAATTTATTTTATAAAAATCCTTTATGCCTTGAATAGCTTTTTCTGCAGCATTCTTATTTGTATATGGACCAAAATAAAGAGTATGTTCATTTTGATTATTAGTGCTAGAAATTTCTATACTAGGATATTTTTCTCCTAAATCAATCTTTATATATGTATAAGATAATGGATTTTTCATTAATCTATTGTATCTTGGTTTTAGCTCCATTATTAGCGTGCATTCTAGCATAAAAGCTTCAAATTCTGTGTCAGTAATAATATAGTCAAAATCCTTTAAATTTTTAATGAGCTTTTCAACCTTTGGAGTACGAGATTTTATATTTTGAAAATAAGAACCAACTCTATTTTTTAAGTTCTTTGATTTTCCTACATAGATGATGCCACCAAGGGAATCTTTCATAAGATACACGCCAGGAACTGATGGGAGAGCTCTTACTTTTTCTTTTAAATTCACATTTATTCCTTGTACAAACTAAAATTGATATATAGATAAAGAGTCAGATAAGATGAATTAATAAAATCTTATCTGCTTTTTCTTTTTAAATATTTGATACTATAAAGGTTTCTAAAGAGGCTTTTATAAAGAATCATATAAAGTATTAAAAACTTCTTAGAAAATAGAAATAAAATAACCTAGTATATTGTGAGATAGAATATACTAGGTTATTTTTACTTGTAATAGGAACTTATGTGCGTATATTGTTCGTAAGATTGGAAATAATTAAAAGATCAACTATTATCATTTTATGTAAATTTATGTTATAATATATGCGAACAATGAAAAATATAGAAAAAGTTAACAAAGGGGTATTAGGGAGTATGAAAAAATTAAAATTAACAAAAGTAATAGCTAGTACATTAGTAGTAGCCTCAGTATTATTATTAAACCCAATAGGGGCAAGTGCAGAATGGGAGCAAGATAATAAAGGCTGGTGGTATTCTGAGGGGAGTTCCTGGGCAACAGGCTGGAGAGTAATTGATGGAAGTTTATATTATTTTGATACAACAGGCTACATGTTAGACAATAGGCCAAATGATTTTGGAAATGAATATGAAATTAATAGTAGTGGCCAATTTGAAAATGTCACAATAGAGGGAGATTGGGTTTTTTGCAAACAAACGGGTAAAATAGTAACCTATATACGCACTGACAGCAATGTGGTAATCCCAGATAAAATTGATAATATTGCAATAACAAGTATAGGATATAATGCATTTTATAAAAATACGAATATAACAAATATAACTATTCCAAATAGTGTAAAAAGCATAGAAAGATTAGCACTTTTTGGATGTACGAAATTAACAAATATAAACATTCCTGCTAGTGTGAAAAGTATAGGGGGATATGCATTATCAGGCTGTAGCAACGTAACTAATATATCTGTAGATGAAAACAATACAACTTTTAAGAGCGTTAATGGAGTACTATATAGTAAAGATGGAACTAAATTGTTAAAGTATCCCATTGGAAAAGTTGATGAAAATTATACAATTCCAGATGGTGTAACAGCTATAGGAGATAATGCATTTTCGGGATGCATAAATTTAAAAAGTATAACTATACCTACTGCTGTAACAAGTATAGAAGATGGTGCTTTTTATGGCTGTAAGAGTTTAAGCAGCATAACAATTCCTGATGGAGTTACAAGTATAGGAGTTGGTATGTTTTATGGATGTACAAATTTAAGTAGTGTAAATATTCCTAATAGTGTTACTAATATAGAACATAGTGCATTTCAAAACTGTACTAGCTTAAGCAGTATAACAATTCCAAATAATACAACCATTATAAAAGGTGGCGCATTTAGTGGGTGTAAGAATACTATGTTTAATGTAAAGAGTGAAGCAATGAAACAAATTTTAATTAAATCTGGAGTAAATGCTAGTAAGATCATAGTAAATTCTTAAGATTAAAAAATGGTGTAGAAGATAAGGAAAGTGAAAAGTAGTTTTGATAATATAATTAAAATTATCAAAACTACTTTTTTTATCATATTATATACATGTCATGAAGGGTTATTTCCATTTATGTTTGGCACTTTGACTGCAAAAATATATAATTTGGATTTGAAAGATTTCGATGTATGCAGCTGGAGTTAGCTGGAGAATGTAAGGTATTTCTATTAATTCTTTAAGAAGCATCAAGGAGAATTTCAAAAATGAGATTAATAAGAAATTGTCAGGATTGAGGCAACAAGATTTCTAGGTATAATTAATGGATATATATGAAATCATATAATGCATGGGCAAATATAAAAATAGGAGTGAACACTGATGAAAATAGTAGATAAGTCGGTTCAGGTAATTACTACAACTGATGGAGCAGGTATCGTGAAGCCTGTATGCTTTTTTATTACTGATGATAGTGAAGTTGTAAATGCAATTAATGTAGAAAGGTTAGTGAGGAGGGATAAGGAAAAAATAGGTGGAGATTATATATATAATTTTACATGTGAAATTATAAGAGATAATATGAAAATGCTTTGTGATTTAAGGTTAAATTTAACTACTGAAGAATGGAGTCTTTATAGGATGTAATTAAAATTTCATCTGTTCTTTCTGTGAAATTCTATAAAATCCTTACAGACTCACATAACTTCTGTCCCTTTCTAGAAAATTTGAATAGATTTCTGCTATCCTATTTCTTTATAAAAACCATATTTTTATCGCTTGATGCATCAATACTATATTTATAACCAAGTCTGTTAAAATCTTTTATTTCTGATACTTTATCAATCTTTTCCTCAGCCATATAATGAACCAACTCACCTCTAGCCAGTTTTGCTAAGGTTCCATTTGTTATAACCTCCTTTATATTCACCAAACGTACATGATATGAATTGTACTTGATCATTTAGATAATTTTCAATATAATTCCTCCATATGTTAAACAGGTTTATTCATGTAAAACATTATATCGTAAATTTTAGGTTTACAAAACATGGTGGAAGTGGAAGTTATCTTAGAGTGATACTTTCCATTTTTATTATATTTAAGAGTGAATAGGCGTATAAAAATGATGAAATTGGAAATGACGATAATATAAGCTGAAAAGATTAAAATCGTGTTATAATGAAAATAAGATATTTTGAAGAAAGATAATTATATAGTATATATTTTTTTTAATGAATAGAGGTGAACTTATTTATGATAATAGAATTAAATAATGAAGAGAAAGTAATTGAATTTGCTTCATTTTGTATAGAAAATTTTAAGGTTAAACATTCTATAACTGGAAAAGAAGTTGCAATTTTATTTAGGCAAAGTGGAGTGCTGGAATTTATAAGGAATGGATATGAAATGCTTCACACTCAAGGAAAAGAATATATTCTAGAAGAAATAGAAATATTTTTGAAGAATAGGGGTATAAATTTTGAAGTTATATCATGGTAGTGATGTAGTTGTTGACAATCAGAAAATAATAAGAGCTAATAGAACATTAGATTTTTGTCTTTCATACAGAAAAATCAATTAGTTTATTAAAATTTATAGAAAAGGAGGTCGTATAAAATGGCTTTACCACAAATAACACAGGAAAATGTTCATTTATTTATTCCTCTTAAGATTGCTAAAGTTACAGAGATGATTGCAGAAACAGAGAGTAGAAATTGGGAAGATGTTTTAGTTGAACTATATAGATCTAAAGTTTATGCGGACCTAGAAAGAGAAGAGACTAAACTTTGGCATGAAGGTGCAACTTATATATATGAAAGTTTTAAGGAAGAAAAAAGTTCTAAGTAAGTACTTTAATTAAGTTATATTTTAATTTAAGAATTAAAGAGGTTTAAAATATTTAGAGAAGAAAAATATATAAATTTATGAGATGGGAAGAAGTTAGAAGAATATATCCTAATAAATTTGTGGAAATTCAAATTTTAGAATTTCATTGAAGAAAATTTAGTTTTAATTGATAAAGGGTATATACTATCAAATTATGAAGAAAATGAAACAGATAATGTATATAGGGCTAATATTGGTGGTGAAGAAGTTATCATTTTTAAAAGATAAGGCAATTAAAGCATATAACCTAAATAAGCTGAGGCTTTCTAAATTCAGAAAGTTTCAGCTTTAATTATTTTCTAGAGATGGCTTTTTATATTTAAAAATAAATGTGTTTGTAATAAATGGGATAATTATGGTAAAATATACCTAAAACAAAAAGCGATAATTTTGAATATTAAAAGGTGATAATATGGGATTTTTAGAAACACTAAAAGAAACTATAACAAACAAGCCATCAAATTTAAGAGGGCCAAGCTTTATTAAAGAATTTAAGGAAGATGATAATCAGCTTAATGATTTAAAAGACCTTTTAAAAATAGCGCCAAAGGAAATTATGGGCAAAATTGAGCAAGATGAAAAGTTACTTTCTTATGGATTAATTGGTGAGAGAAATGTTGCATATGAACTTAAGAATAGCCATATGCCTATATTGATTTTACATAATTTATATTTGAAGTATAAAGAGCTTACTGCACAAATTGATTATGTTGTAATAGATCAAAGGTTTATTTTAATAATTGAGTGCAAGAATATGGTTGGAGATATAGAGATAACAAACAATGGAGACTTCATTAGATATTTTAAAAGTGTAAATGGAAAAGTATATAAGAAAGAAGGCATGTATAGTCCAATAGTTCAAAATGAGAGGCATGTTGAAATTATACGAGATATATTGAAGGAAGAGAAGTTTTTTACTAAAAGCGATTATGGTATAGTTCAGCATATAGTAACAGTGGCAAATTCTAAAGCTGTTATAAATAATAAATATGCTAAAAAAGAATTAAAGGAACATATAATCAAACATGATCAGCTTATAAATAAAATGAAACAATTACACATAGCAAATGCAAATGGTCATTGGTTTCCTGAGTCAAGTATGTATGAGGTAGCCAATGCTCTACTTAAGTATAATAGTGAATATGTCATTGATTATAAGAAAAAATACGGAATTTCAATTAATAGTGAATCTTTAAAGCCAGCTAATGAGATCACTTTTAAAGAGAATGAGATAGTAAATGTTGTAGAGAAGGAAGCAGAAATAGAGAATAAGAATATTATTGAAGAACTCGATTCAATAGAAAAAAATCCATTATATAAAGAGCTAAAATTATATCGTTTAAATAAAAGCAGAGAGGAAAAAACAAAACCTTATTTTATATATAATAACTTACAGCTTGAAGCTATTATTAAAGCAAAACCTAAAACTATAGAAGAACTCAATGAGGTAAATGGATTTGGCAAAGTAAAATGCGAAAAGTACGGTGAAGATATTATTGAGATAGTTAAAAAGTATTAGTCTAGTATTTAGATGTGCAAAGAGAATAAAGATCTATTGGAGGAGGGATAATGCAATGATTGCAGAAATCAAAGGAAAAATAAGCAGTTATGGATCAAATCTTAATGATAGATTGGAAGATGATTTGACAGGAAATGTATTTGGCAGCTTATCTTAAAGACAAATAGCTTATTCGAAAGCTGGGGGACTATTGAAACCAAATGTTTAATCAGATATAATGTTGTTAATAATCAGAACAAAAGATAAAAAAGTAAGGTAAGGATACTAAGATGAATAAAACTTTAAGGGAATTAAATCTTGAAGATGATTTTTTATTTGCGAAAGTTATGAGCGATAAAGAAATTTGTAAGGAGTTATTAGAAAAGATTTTAGAAATCGAAATAGAAAAAGTAGAAATGGTTGAAGAGCAGAAAACCATAGATTTATTGCTTGAAAGCAAAGGAATTAGGCTTGATGTTTATGTTAAAGATGAGAACAACACGATTTACAATGTTGAAATGCAAAGAGGAAAGCATAAGAATTTACCTAAGAGATTAAGATATTATCAAGGAAGCATAGACTTAGATTTAATAAGTAAAGGCGAGGATTATAGAAAACTTGCAAAAAGCTATATAATATTTATATGTACATTTGATTTATTTAATAAGGGTCGTCACAAATATACTTTTCAAAGTATATGCTTAGAAGATAATGAAATAGTATTAAATGATGAAGCACAGAAAATAGTGTTAAATACAAAAGGAATTATGAATGATTTAAGTGAGGAATTATTGGAGTTCCTTGCTTATGTAGAAGATTCAACAGATGATACTGTAAAGCATGCTAAAGGAAATCTTGTTAAAACCATACATAAAAGGGTACAGGAAGTTAAAAATGATATTTCAGTGGAGGTGGAGTTTATGACTTTATTGGAAAGAGATAGAGAGAAGATTGAGGAAGGAATAGAAAAGGGAATAGAAAAAGGTGAAAAAAAGAAGGCATTGGAGATAGCAGTAGAGATGCTAAAAGATAATGAACCAATAGAGAAAATAATTAAATATTCAAAACTCAGTAAAGAAGAAATACTGAAAATAAAAATATAATATCACAATATCAGAACTGACTACTAATGGAAGTGCAGAAGAAGAGAAGCTTAAGGGTAAATTAATTCAAATGCGTGAATATTAAATTTTGTATAACTTAAATAAATCTAACCTAGAGATATTTCTGGTGTTAGATTTATTTTTTTAGAAATTTAAGATATATATTACCAAAGATTGAGAACAAGGAGTGATTAGGCTACAATTAAAGGTAAAACCCCCGAAATTAGTCGAGGGTTTATGTAGCTTTGATACCTGATATTTAAAATATAACAATTTTTATACATTGGGATTTAAATATACTACTGTTAAAGTATATTTTTGGATTTCAACTTATTGATGCTTTGCTTAACTAAATAAATTGCTTCGGACTGACTTTGTCCCTTATGCTTTATTTCATTATCACCTATCCTTGCAATTGCCTTATATGGGTATTGATTTTCATTGTTTTGTATTACGATGATTTCATGATCCATGTATTTTTCCATAAAGCATACCACCTTTATATATTTTATAATATTATACCATACTCTGAATATTTTGAATATTCTTTCTTTTGAGATTTGCCTGAAAAATAATAATTTTAGTGAAAGGTTAAATATATAAACATTGCATTTAAAGGTTTTAACTTCAATTATGTTATGCAAATTTATGCTATAATAATGGAAATAAAAGCTAACAAAATCAACTTAAATTGGAGGTAACATAAATGGCAGCAACAGGTTTTGTTCTTTTTATGGCGATTTTATTTTTTGCCAGTTTTCTTTTAACAGTACCGTCAATAATCGGACTTATAATATGCTGGAGATATAAGAAAAAGAAAGGTAAAAAAGCAAAATTAATAATTCGCATATTATTAATTATTATACTACTAGCTGGATCAGTAATGTTTTCGGTTCCAACAGCTTTTGGTGGTATGATTATGTACGGTAACTATCATATGGCGCAATATAAGTTAACACTACCAGCAGTTGCGGGCAGAGGAGATTTAGCAGGTGTAAAACAGCTTTTAGATAATGGAACTAACCCAGATCAGAACGATGGACTTAATTATACTGCATTAACAGCTGCATGTTCAGAAGAAGGTAACTATGATATTGCAAAACTTCTTATAGAACATAAGTGTACAGTGGATATAGAGATTAAAGAATATATAGATCAAAAAAATGTAGGATATACACCTCTCATGTATGCTGTAAATAAGGAAGAAAAGTATGATATTGTAAAATTACTTATAGATAACAATGCTGATGTAAATCATAAAGCATCATCAGATGGATGCACTCCGCTCATTATAGCGACCAAGTATCCTAATCATTCAAACGATAAAATTGTAGATATTCTAATTAAAAATGGGGCAGATGTTAATGCTGCCGATAATAAAGGTAAGACTGTGCTCGCATATGCGTGCAACCAACCTGCAGATGAGACAAGCTATGCTATTATAAAGAATTTATTAGAGAATGGTGCTTTAGTAAACACTAAGACAACAACTTTACAAGATCTTCTTACATTAGCCAAACAATATAATGTGTCTCAAGGGAATAGTGGTAATGACTACTATAATAAGACTATAAATATTTTAAATGAGTATAGCACTAAATAAAATATAAAAAAAGAAATATTAGATACTAGTTTATCTGAAAAAACTTATAAATGGGAATCCATAAAAAAAGTTAATCTTGTAGATAACTATATTTTTATTATGACTTCTACTCATGATGATATGTTAATTCCTATTGACTCTTTTAAATCACTAGAACAAAAAAGCTTGCTTATAAATAATATAATTGAAAATACGGATTTAAAATTAGAACACGGATATCCTATTGATATCAAATATCAATAGGATATCCGTATTCTAATTTTAAGCTTTTAATACTTCTAGTAGTAATTCTGTTAAGAAATTTATTATAAATATTGCAAATGCAACTATTCCAGTTGTAGCTTCTGCCACAACAGCTGCCACCAATCCTGAATATGCCCCAATAATTATTACAGCAATTGCTGCTATTGCAATTATAGCACCGAATACTTGATTTTGTTCAAATTGGGTAACTAATGAATTTGCTGTATTTTTAGCCTCTTGTAACACCTCGTCTAAGTTGAAAGATAATTTTATAGTTAAGGTCTCGCTTATAGATATTTTTCAGATGTTTCTTTATTATTTAACAGGATGAGCAAAGAAAAAGAATTTTTAAAATTTACATCAGAAATAGAGATATTGGATATACTAAATTGTGAAGAGAAGAATGATGAGCATTCAGATATTATCATTAATGAGTTAATTTCATCACTTAGTTCTAGGCAAAAGAAAATTATATTTTATAAATTTTATCTTCAATTATCTATAAAAAATATTATAAATAAAAGAAATATTCGTGTTTTAAGCTTCATTAATAATTGACATCATTTTAGTAAATGCTGTATAGTATATTATGAGTTTATATTGGTAAATTATTTTATAGTTTACAATACAGTGCCAGGGGAGGGATAAAGCATGTCAGAAATTAAGGTAGGAGAAAATGAATCTCTTGAGCAAGCATTAAGAAGATTTAAAAGAAAATGCTCAGCATCTGGAATCCTTTCAGAGGCAAAAAAGAGACAACACTATGAAAAACCAAGTGTAAAAAGAAAGAAAAAGTCAGAAGAAGCTAGAAAAAGAAAATTTAAGTAGTAGATTATAAATTATAGTTTTATCAATAACATTAATGATTATAATGAAAAACTATCTTACTTATTGTAAAAAGTAACTTCAACACTTTGTGTCTCGGAAGCATTCTTGGGGAAAATAAGAATTTGCAGATAAAGTCGTTAAATTTATCTGAAAATTAAAAGAACTAAAGTCTTAACCTATAGCCTAAAGTGGAAAATATTTTTAAATAAATTTCTACTTTAGGTTATTTTAATGGAATTAGAGAAAAAATAATTTAAAGTTGAGGAATTACATGATGAAATTACTATTTGATGTCGAAGGTAAAGTGAATTATGACAAAATTAATAAAAATACAACAGTTAAAGATGTGCTAGATGCAGTTGACATATTTTTAAACAATAATCCTCTTAATTGTAATGAATGTGAGGAGAGTTGCTGCAAAAAATCTTGGTCAGTAGAAATGGATAATATCTGTGTAAATAGATTGAGCAGTTGGAACGATGAAGCAGCTTTAGATTTTATACATGAAAAGCTAGTTAAAAAGAGAAATTATTATAGAGATTTTGATCAGTATGTATTAAATAAGAAAATGGACTGTAATTTTATAACAGAAGCCAATCTATGCACTATTTATGAGAATAGGCCAATAATATGCAGGCTTTATATCTGCAGTTCAAGAAGTTATAGATATAATTTGATAAGAGAGCTCATAGGAAGTACATATTTAAATGCACTTATATATGAAGAAGAAATTAGAAGTAATAATTTCACAAATGAAACTATTAATCAGTATAAAAGAAATCCAGCAGTTTTTGCTAAAGACTACAATATGCTTCTGGAAAAAATATTTGATTATGCAGAAGATGAAGGTTGGCTTGATATTGATGAAAGAGAAGAATTGTATAAAGAAATAATCCTAGAAGAAATTTTATAATAATAATGATTCTTAAAAGCAAATTATTTGTCATAAGAGGTAGTTAATGGTATAATTATAATAACAAATCTTAAATAATAATTATTATTTCATATCTTTGATTAAGGAAACAAAATTGGAGGTGATAATAATGAGTAACTTTTTTATTAATATACTTCTTTTGATTTCAGGAATATTTTTAGGTGGACATTTATCAAAGGATACGCCTCTTGAAAGCAGTTCAAAAGTTTTTACAAAAATTTTGCTTGGTTTAGGCGGTGGAATTCTAGCAATAGGAATGATGATTTACGCGATAAACATTGAAAGTACAAAAACTTTGGTGGATTTAAGAGTTATAGCATTAATGTTGATATATAATATTAGTGGATTTCTACCTTCATTAGTTACAGGAGTAATTATAGTTTTATTTAGGTTTTTATATTTTGGAATCAATCAATCATCAATAGTTGCAGGTTTTCAAATTCTAATACTACTGTTGTTATTTTCGATAGTTGGTAAATTGAAGTTAAATACGATTAAAAAGTGGCTAACTATATACTTAATTAATATGCTTTCTATAATTAGTACCTATTATTACTTGTTATTCAATGTAGGTAATGTATTTAATATACTTTTAGAGTATTTTATTACATCGGCAATTGCAACGATATTAGCTTATTATTTATTAAAGTATGTTAAGTCATCAAATGAATTGTATAGGAGATATAAAAATGAGGCTACTAAAGATTTTTTGACTGGATTAAATAATACAAGGCAATTTGATTTAATATTTAATAAAAGTGCCATAAATGCAAAGGAAAATGATGAAAAATTATCTTGTTTAATGGTTGATATAGATCATTTTAAGCATGTTAATGACACATACGGCCATGCAGTTGGGGATATAGTATTAAGAGAATTAGCGGTTATTTTAAAAAATGCTTGTAGAGTATTTGATGCAGTGTCAAGAGTTGGAGGAGAAGAATTTTGTATCTTACTACTTGACTGTTCTAAAGAACGGGCAATGGATATAGGAAAAAGGATATGTGAAGAAGTAAAGAAGCATGAGTTTGAAATTGGTGACGGCAGAAAAATAAGAATTACTGTTTCTGTAGGAATATCTGCTTACCCAGAGTTAACGGATAACATTGATAAGTTATTAAAACAAGCAGATGACTCCTTATATAAAGCAAAGCAAACTGGAAGAGATAAAGTATGTTCAATTGATATATGTGATAAAAGTTAAATAAAAAAGTTATATGATGATTTATATCAGACAATTTATGTAACAAAATAATATGAAAATATTTATTTGCATTACCTAGGAGAATACAGACGTTAGATATTAAACGTAATAGTATTCTGCTAGTCTATTCCTTTATAAAAACTATATTATTATTGCTTGATGCATCAATATTATATTTATAACCAAGTCTGCTAAAGTTTTTTATTTCTGATACTTTTTCAATCTTTTTTTCAGCCATATAACGAACTAATTCACCTCTAGCCATTTTTGCTAAGGTTCCTTTTGTTATAATTTTACCTTCTTTATATTCACCAAAAGTACACGATATGAATTGCACTTTATCGTTTAGATAATTTTCAATGCATTTACTATACTCTTTAGATGCAAGATTTAATACTATATCTGTATCCTCATATAGTTTATGAAATATGCTATCGCCCCAATAATCATATAAATCCTTATATCGTGAAAGCATAACCTTTGACTGCATTTCAAGCCTGTAAGGCACGACACCGTCAAGTGGTTTAAGAATACCATAAAAGCCAGACAGAATATATAAATGATTTTCGATATATTCCCATTCTTTAATATCAAATACATTTGGAGCCATATACTTATATTGAATCCCCTCATAGGCTAGTAGTGCTGGGGTGAGTCTTTCAGTAAGGCTCATATTAGAAAAGTATTCAAAACTTGTCTTAGCAATTTTATCATTGCATTGCCATAAATCCTTAGCTTCCTTATAGCTTAGATTTTTAATATATTTCATTAAAAATTCAGTTTTATCTAAAAAGCATGGCATATTATTTATCTTAAAATCTGTATCTACATTCATCTTTTTTGCTGGTGATATAATAATTTTCAATATAATTCCTCCATATGATAAATAGGTTTTTTTATATAGAATATTATATCTTAGATTTTAGATTAACAAAATAAGTTTTATGGTGTTATTATTAATATTTAGAAACTTCAGTCCTTCAGCCTTCAGAAGTATTATCATAAAACTTTGTGAAGGCGGAGAGAGTGACTGAAATTTCTAAAGAATTTACGTATAAGCCTTTTAATATGTGTAATTTTCAATTTCAAATTTATCTATTTTTTCATAAGGCGCAAGGGTGGAAACCATTTTTATAGGAGCATTATAATTGTTTATGCAATAGTGAATTTCACCAGGTTCTATATGGATAAACTGGCCTTCTGTAAGGTGATTTACTTTGCCATCTACAACAATATCAATTTCTCCTTCTATAATATAGAAGTTTTCTTCCATGATTTTGTGATAATGAGCTTTAAAATTTTGTCCTGGTTGAAATTGCACTATTGCAAAATTCATACGTGGACCTTTCATTAGGTATTTTGGGCCACTGTCACCAAAACGATATTCTTTATCTTTTTCATCAATAATATACATATTTAATTCCCCCAATTATATTAATTTTTTTAAAATCTTAAAGACCAGGTGCAATCCACATATTTTTTGTGATTTTTTCATTGCAAAGACTTAATTGAGCATCATATACTTTACGCCATTTAGCATAAGCCTTTTCATAAGTAGAGTAGTTATCAATATTGGGATTATAAGTTTTATCTAAACGAACCAATTCACTAGCCGTTTTTGATATGTCAGAATAAATGCCTGCGCCGAAACCAGCCAAGATTGCAGCTCCAAGGCCAGTTGCTTCTTTTACTACTGGAACATGAACGGGCAGACCAGTAACATCAGATAGAATTTGGCACCACAAAGGACTTTTGGAAGCACCGCCTGCAAATACTATGCTTTCTGGCATGATACCTGTAAATTCTTTTACAAGATTAATATTGCCTTTAGTAATCATAGCTGCATTTTCGAGTATTGCATGATAAAAGGTATAACGGTTAAATTTTTGAGAATCTAGTTCGAAATTTGTAAAAGTAGGAGCAGCATGCTTCCAGGAAATGAAATTCATCACATCTGAGAAAGTACACATCATGTCATAGCTTCCAGGAGGAATTTTAGCAGCTTTCTCATTCATGAGATCATAAACATCTCTACCTGTTTTTTGCGCTTCCTGTTTTTCAAGCTCGCAGAAAGCATCCCTAAACCAGCGCATAACAAGTCCTGGTTGAAATGCCAAGGCTTCATATTGCCATATACCAGGTACAGCATGGCAGTTTACTCGGACTCTGCAGTCTAAATCTGTTTTAACCTTATCTGTGTTAAGTTCATACTGCCAGAAGCTTCCGCCAAACACGGCTGCTTCCTTTGGATTTACAACGCCTACACCAATGCAGCCAAGCTGTGCATCACCTCCACCAACTACAACAGTAGTTCCTTCTGCAAGACCAGTATCTTGTGAGCCTAGTGAATTTACTTTACCAATAACAGTACCGCATTCTGCAACTGGTGAAAAGATGTTATCCTTAAGTCCACATCTCTTTATGATTGAAGGATTCCAGCAGCGGTTCTTTAGATTAAAGATACCAGTAGTTGAACCATTACTTGGTTCAACAGCATGCTTTCCAGTTATTTTATAAATCAGCCAATCATTAAACATACCTATAAGGGAAACCTTTTCATAAACTTCAGGCATTTTATTTTTTACCCAGAGGATTCGTGGAATAGCATCTAGGGCAAAAGTTTGTCCAGATTCAAGGTATAATTCTTTTTGAAGATTTGGATCTCTTTTAATAAGTTCTGAAACTTCATCATTAGCCCTTGCATCTACATTAGCACAGGCCCAAATTTCTTGTCCATCTTTATCATATAGTACAATTCCTTCACGCATGCAGGTAGTGGATATAGCAGCAATTTCTTTTGGATCTATTTTAGCGTCGCTTATGACTCTATGAATGCAGTCACATGTCAGCTTCCAATTTAGAGACCAGTCAAAGTCCATACTTCCTGGCCATCTTGGATCTTCATTATGTGTCCATTCTTGCTGCACGCAAGCAATTTGATTGCCATTTAAATCAAATAAAAGAGCACGTACGCTGCCAGTACCGGCATCAACGGCCATTAAATATTTTTGCATATGAATCCTCCTTTAAAATTAAGTAGAAAATTAATCTATTAATGATTAGTGTAAAAGTAAAATTTAATCATCTGTAGCTGCTGCTTTATTTTCTAATAGTTTTAGAGCTGTTGATTCATCGGTAATAAGAACATCAATATAGCCACCTTTTAAGACAGCTTTAATTGCATCTACTTTTTCATCACCGGCGGCAACTCCAATTACATTTTTTAGACTGCGAAGTTTATTAAGTGGAGTTGTTACTAGACGGGATTCAATATTTGAATCCACTAAATTACCTTCCTTATCAATGAAGTGACACAATATATCTCCTATAGCGCCTTTTAGCTTTAGGTAGAGTAGATCGTTTTTAGTTAAAATGCCGCTTTTTATAGTTGTAGCATTATTGCTCATAGATCCAACGCCTATAACAGATAAAGAGGAAAGCTGAGACATACGGGATATATCAGTAACAGAGGCCTCATTTCTTATTGCGTCTACAACTTCTTTTGAAGATACCAGAAGCGGTGATGGAATTAAATAAAGTTTTGCATTAAAGGTTGAGGACATATTATTTGGCAGATAAAAATTGACGCCGCCAGTAAGTGAAACTACAGAAATGGGTTGTTCTACCATGGTTGCAAGGTTATTTAGAATACGACCCTGAGTATCACCATAGCCCATATTAATGAATGCATTCTTTTCTAGACGATTATTTATATACATAGCAGCGGCTTTTGCAACATTCTCGTTGGTATTAACTCCACTAGGCGGTGAAGATACGATAAAAGTGTCTTTAAGATTAAAGTTAACTGCTAATTTCTTTTCAAGCTGCATCCGATTGGCTGAATCATCTTTTATCTTGAATTGAATGGTTCCAGTAGTCCGTGCCTTATTTAACAGTTTTACAACGCGCATACGTGGTATTCCGAGAAACTCTGAAATTTCCTGTTGTGTCATATTATCAAAATAGTAGTACCATGCTGCTTTAAACATTAGTACTTCCTCATAATTATTATCCATACTTACTTTGCCTCCGATGTTTTTATATTAAATGTGATTTCCATAAGCTACCCAATAAGCCTAAGTCTACAGAGGTATATCTATATACTTAAAAGCTATAGTGATTGAAATGGTGCAAATGTTTAGCTTAAGAGCATTTGTTTATGTAATAACTATATTATTGTCATTGTTCTTTTATGTCAGGATTCTGATAATATGATTAAAAAAAGTATAAATGAAATAGCTAAGGCCTTGAAATATAAAGGCTTTAGCTAAAATATTTTAGAGAATAAAAATAAGATAAAGCATAATATTAAATTTTGATAAAAAGTTATCATAAAATTACTAGCAAAACATATGATATAGTACATTAAAATGTTTTAAAGAAAAATTTCTATTTCTATATAGTAATCAAACTGATTATGGGGGCTGGGATTATGTTGGTAAACGTTTCAAATAGTAAAACAATAAATTCAAAGGGCACGCTCCTTTCTGTCCATGATATTTATAAATCCTTTTCTAGAAACCAGGTTTTAAAAGGAATTAATCTTGAGGTAGCTGAAGGAGAAATACTAGCCTTAATTGGCGGTAATGGTGCAGGTAAGAGCACTTTAATGAAAATTATCATGTGCATTTACCGCCAGGATAAAGGTGATATTTATGTTAATGGTGAAAAAGTTACAAGCTCCAAACCACTAGATTCAATGGAACTAGGTATGTATCTTGTCCCTCAGGAACCTATGCTTTTCCCCAATATGACTGTGGAAGAGAATATAGCAATAGGTTTTAATGAAAGCCCAGGAGAATTACACAAACGACTTGCAGCTTTAATAATGCAGCTTGGATGGGAAATTGATTTAAGTAGAAAAGCTTTGACTTTGTCTATTGCAGAACAACAGCTGGTAGAACTTCTTCGTGGACTATTAAGAAATGCACAGCTGCTTATTTTAGATGAGCCAACTAGTGCATTAACCTTTAATGAAGTAGAATCTCTTTTTAAGATTATTCACGATCTTAGAAAGAAAAATATCGGCATCATATATATTACTCATCGTCTTGAAGAAGTATTTAAGATAGCAACTCATGTTGCAATAATGAGAGACGGTATTATTACCCTTAATGGATGCGTTAAAGATTTTACACGTGAGATGCTTGTAAAAGGTCTTCTTCCGCCTGATATAGAAAAAAAGAATCAGGTCTTAAAAGGGAAAGTTCCTGATTATAAAAATTTAAAGCCAATTTTTAGTTTAAAGAATTATAGTGGATATGGTTTTAAAGATGTATCTTTTGAGGTATATCCTGGTGAAATACTAGGGCTCGCAGGAGTGGTTGGCGCTGGCCGCACAGAACTAGCTGTCACAATTTTTGGAAGAGATGCGGTACTTGGTGGAAAGGCTTATCTTAATGGAGAAGACATTACAGGCTTATCTACATCTCAGGTAATTGAAAAGGGGATTAATTATGTTCCTGAAGATAGAAGACAGGATGGAATTTTTAAAATTGGTGATATAGCCTTAAATACTTCCTGTGGATGCTTGAAACATCTTAGCAAGTTTTTCATGAATTTTAAAGAAGAAAAGAAAATCACTGATAAATATATAAAAGAGTTGTACATTAAAGTAACTGGGCAGGATCAACATATAGGTAGCCTTTCAGGAGGAAATCAACAGAAGGTTGTAATAGCTAAGATTCTTGCAACTCATCCAAAGCTTATAATCTTAGATGAACCTACTCGTGGTATTGATGCTTCAGCACGTGGAGATGTGTATACCATTATAAATGAGCTAAAGGAGCAAGGCTTTTCAGTTTTACTTATTTCATCTGATATGGAGGAAATTATTCAGCTTTCAGACCGTGTAATAACTATGTTCCAAGGCTCAATTAATCACACCTTCCAAAAGGCTGATATTAATGAAAACAATCTTATGAGTGCTGCCTTTGGTGTTTATGAGGAGCAAAAGGAAGGTGAAAAAATATGAATGCTATAAGGAAATTCTTAAATAGAAGAGAAGCTACAGCAGTTATTTTCCTGATTGCCTTATATGCAATTGTTGGAATGATAAATCCTACATTCATGCAGTCAGATAATATAATGCTTTGTTTAAATGGTGCTACAGTTTATGCAATTTGTGCCATTGGTATGGCTTTTGTTATATTTACTGGTGAGATTGATGCATCTATTGGAGCTACTTTGGGTTTATCAGCAGCAGTTGTAGGGACTATGGTTAGAGATGGTGGATCATTTTTACTTTCGGTAATCGCAGCTGTATCCATAGGTTTAGTTATAGGCTTGATTAATGGAATTGGCGTTGCAATTCTTAAAGTACCGTCTATTATTATGACAATTGGTATCAATAGTATAATAAGAGGTTTTTCCTATGTGTATACTGGTGGTGCTTGGGTAGAAAATGTTCCAAAGGATTTTAAGGGACTTTCACAGCAGGGAATTGCAGGACTATCTTGGATGTTCATAGGTACAGTTGTAATCGTTATTGCTATATATATGTTTTTGACAAGAACAAAGCGTGGCCGATATTTCCAGGCAGTTGGAGATAATGAAGATGGTGCAATTCACCTTGGTCTTCCTGTTACAGGAACTCGTTTAATCAGCTTTGTAATTTGCGGAGTTTGTGCATCGTTAGCTGCTGTTGTGTTTGTCAGCCGTATTGGTTTTGTTACACCTACCTCTGGTAATGGCTATGAGATGAAAGCAATTGCTGCTTGTGTTATTGGTGGAATCAGTCTTTCAGGTGGTATTGGAAATGTAGTTGGTGCTACCTTTGGTGCACTTATAATGTCATCTATAAGCCGCATATTAGTATTTTTAGGATTTTCCTCTGACTATGACAATACTATTACTGGTATTTTATTAATAACTATAGTTGTTTTGGATGCAATAATGCAGCATCGTAATGCTGAAAAGGCAAGAAGAGAACGCTTGGCAGCTAGAACTGAAGCAGTTAATGAAAATAAAGCAATAGGAGGAAATATATAATGAAAGAAAATTTAAAAAAGACTTTATTGAGATTTAAATTTCGCTGGGAATATTTCTTAATGTTGTTCATTATTGCAGAAGGAATTATATTTGGTACTATGAATCCAAAGTTCTTGTTGCCACGTGTTCTATTTGGCAGTTTTAATGATTTCATATCTATTTGCATCATTTCTATATTTATGTGCTTTGTATTTATTACTGGTGGTATAGATCTGCAAGCTGGATCTATTGTAGGTTTAAGTTCGATTGTTATTGGAGTCTTTTGGAAAAGCTTTGGTGTAAGCATTGGTACAGCTTGCGTAATTGCTATAGTTATTGGTTGTTTATGTGGTGCATTAAGTGGATTTTTCGTTGCATTTACAAATGTACAGCCGATGGTAATAACTTTAGGTGGATCGTTTTTATATTCTGGACTTGCTATTGCAGTATCAAATATGTCAAGTACAGCTGCTTATCTTGGCATAAGTGGATTTCCAGAAGCATTCACAGCTTTTACTAAAAAGCGCTTCTTTGGAGTGATACCTTCTCAAATTTTAATTTTTATTGTTCTTACCATTATTGCCTATATTATTCTTCACCATACAAAGTACGGAAGGCAAGTATTTCTTTGCGGTATTAATAAGCGGGCAGCAGAATTTTCGGGTATAAATACAAGAGTTATTGTTATGAGTACTTATATTTTTTCAGGTATGGCAGCAGCTTTTGCAGGAATTATTATGACAAGTTACCTTGGCTCTGCAAAGTCTGATTTTGGTGGTGACTTAACAATGCCAATCATTACGGCAGTAATCCTTGGTGGTACTTCCACATTAGGAGGTAAAGGTGGTGTTTTTGGTACAGCACTAGCAGCTGTTGTAATTGGAATTATGAGGTTCGGACTTTCAATGAATGGAATACCAAATCAATATTTAGATATTCCGGTAGGTATAATGCTTGTTGTTGTAGTTGCAGCAAGTACTGTTTCTAAAAATCAAAAGATTAATGCATTTGTTCAGCAGCATTTTAATTTTAGAAGAAGAGTAAATGGCAAATTAAATTAGTAGGTAAATAAATGTGCAGGCTTAGCGGATGAATCTACATCTGCATTAAATATAAATAATATTACAGGGGGACTTATTATGAAAAAGAAAGCTGTTGCATTAGCACTTGCTGGTGCAATGATGTTTACTACACTTGTTGGATGTGGTTCAAATAGCACTACAACAACGGAAACATCAACTAAGGATTCTAAAAAAGGAGATATTACTGTAACTTTTATTCCTAAACTTACAGGTAATGCATTCTTTGAATCTGCTAATAAGGGAGCTCAAGAGTATTCTAAAAAATGGGGATTCAAGGTTGATTATCAAGGTGATGCTAATGCATCTCCAGCAGCTCAGGTTTCAGTAATTAATAAGGCAGTTCAACAAGGTACTGATGCTATTTGTTTATCTTCTGTTGATGCTGCTGGTGTTAAAGAAGCACTTAAAGCTGCAGCTGATTCAGGAGTTACAGTTACTACATGGGATTCTGATGTAGATCCATCAGTTCGTAAAATTATGGTTTCTCAAGGGACTCCAGAACAATTGGGTCAGATGTTAGTTCAAATGGGTTACGATTCATTAAAGGAACGTGGTAAAGATCCTGATAAAGATGCTATCAAATATTGCTGGCATTATTCAAATGCAACAGTTACTGACCAAAACTCATGGCAGGTAGAAGGTGAGAAGTATATAAAATCTAAATATGCTAATTGGCAAAATGTCGCACCAGATAACTATTATTCAAACCAAGATGCTGAGCAGGCTATCTCTGTTGGTGAATCTATATTATCTGCACATCCTGATATAGATTTAATTATTTGTAACGATTCTACTGCACTTCCAGGACAAGCACAAGCAGCTCAAAATAAAGGTTTGACAGCTAAAAACGTAACTATAACAGGCTTTGCCTCACCTAATTCAATGAAACAATATTGTAGTGATGGAATCTTAACTCGCTGGGGTCTATGGGATTGTGGCATTCAAGGTGCTATGGGCTGCTATGTTGCATACTATATTGCGTCAGGCCACCAAATCAAAGTTGGCGATAAGATTGATATTCCTGATATAGGAACTGTAGAAGTTATGCCAAACAATGTACTTGATCCTAAAGCGGACATTTCAGATACTTCTTCAGGAGTTATATTAATACCTGAAAGAACTGTATTTACAAAAGATAATATGGATAAATATAACTTTTAACAAATCATCTATAGGTATAGCAATTGCTTTGAATTTATTACTAATGACATACTTATAAGCTTCCTTTAAATAAGGAGGAAGCTTATCAATAAATAAATTTTAATAAATTAGTGCATAAAAGATATGCACTAGGTATAAAAGTGGAGGTTTTTTAATTATGGCAGATTTAGAAGGATTAAAGGTTGCAAAGGACTATCATTTAGACGTACCATTTAAAAATGAAAGTTTTTACGTAAAGGGAGCAGGTAATTTAGATTGGGGAATGAAGAAGCATCTTGCAAATATTTTTAATGCTAAAAGCGGTAACACTGTAATGTTTGCATTTGATCATGGTTATTTTATGGGTTCTGTATCGGGACTCGAAAGGCTTGATATATTAGTTCCTAAATTAGTACCTAGTATTGATGTATTAATGTGTACAAGAGGGGCCCTTCGTTCTAGTGTTCCTCCGGTTGGTAATAAAGCAGTGGCTCTTAGGGTTTCATCTGGCTCCTCTATGTTAAATGAGGATTTATCTCATGAAATAGTTGCTGTAAATATTGAAGATGCAATTAAGTGCAATGCAGACTGTATGGCTGTACAAGTGTTTATTGGATCAGATGGTCAATTGGAAAGCATTGATAATCTATCAAAAGTCATAAATGCAGGAATTCGTTACAGCATTCCTACAATGGGAGTCGTAGCAGTTGGCAAGAATATGGAACGCACAGATAAATATTTTAAACTTGCAACTCGTATACTTGCAGAACTTGGAGTAAATATTGTTAAGACTTATTATTGTGATAATTTTGAAGAAGTAGCAGCTGCGTGCCCAGTTCCTTTAGTTGTAGCAGGTGGGAAGAAGCTGCCAGAAAGTGAGGCTCTTACACTTGCATATAATGCAATAACTAAAGGTGCCCATGGAGTTGATATGGGCAGGAATATTTTCCAAAGCAGTCATCCAGTTGAAATGGCAGAAGCTGTACGTAAAATTGTTCATGAGAAAGCAAGTGATAAAGAAGCATATAAATTCTATCAGGGTGCAATTAACAGATAAATTTTTAAAATAAGTATACTTCTAATAAAATGAGGTTTTTAAACAAGAAAACTTTAAATTATTAGAAGTATTTTAACTTGTGATATAATATTATTTAAGTGGAAAAATATAGAATGGAAATTATTTTTAAGATAGTATTAGTAAGTTAGGCAGCGGCAGAATAAAGATGCTAGAGAGAGGTATTTAAATGGAAAGTGTAGCAGTTAGTAAAAAGGTTAAGGGAATTATAGCAATCTTATTTCTATCTATATCATTTTTTATGATGAAAGAAACTGAGTATACACATGCTTTAGGAGATTATTTACTTGAATATATAGGAGTGAGGTCTTGGACTGGTGAGTTTAGAGGTATGCATTTAACTTTTATTTACTTTGGTATATTAACAATAGTATTGCTAGTTATAATCTTAGATTTTGCTGTAGAAAAGTGTGGAATAAGAAAAAGATGGATTTTATTTTTGTTTATTGTTTTTGTAAATATGTTTACCTTTATAACTAATGCTACAGCGAAAAATATAAAAAGGAATTCAAATGGGTTGCTAACTATAGGTTTTAATTCAAAAAATAGTAAAATGGAATACCAATCAAAAGATATGAAATATACTGAGTTCAATGCAGAAATCCAGATGGTGAATTACGGAAATGAAAGTAAAGAATTTTATCTAACAATTGATAATCCAGCACATAGAGAAGAAGGCGTTAAGAGTATTGATGTTTTTACAAAGGATGGGAATAAGGCTGCTTTTGAATTAGAAGGTAATGAAACCAAAACTTTTAAAATTAACTTAAACGAATATGAAATATCTGGGGGAAGACTTGCCCAAAATGGTGGTGGAAAAGGTACCATTCAAGATATAATATTAACAGACGAAAACGATAATAAAATAAGATTGGATGAGAATAATTTCTTTGGAGTTAAATTATATTAAGTGCGACGTTTAACGGAAAAGGGGCTGGCGCATTAGCATAAAATATGCTAATGCTGCAGCTCTTTTAATATTAGAGATAAAATTTGTCTTTATGAAAAAAAGTATTTAAAAAAGTTAATGTAATAATTAAATATATTAAGATATAGCCGTATAATAATTAAAATATTTAATTTATACATTGATTAATTTAAATAATGGTATTATAATTGAAATATAGTAAAGGAGAGGGCAATATGAGTTATAGAGTAATTAGCAAATGTCCCATATGCAGTGCAAAATTGAAGATAGCCAAACTTAAATGCAGTAAATGTGGAACTGTCATAGAGAATGACTTTGAATTTTCTAAGTTTGAGTATTTAGAAGAAGAACAACTTAATTTTATGGAGGTTTTTTTAAAGTGCAGAGGTAATATTAAGGATGTTGAAAAGGAACTAGGTATTTCATATCCGACAGTAAGAGCTAAATTAGATGAAGTTGTTTCTTCTCTTGGTTATACTGTTGTAAAAAAACCTACAGTGGGCAACAAGGAAATAATTGATATGCTAGAAAAAGGTGAAATATCACCTGAGCAGGCTGTAAATATGATTAAAGAAAATTAAAATTTGAAAGGATGGATTATATAATGAAGGAAGAAGTTAAAAGGATTTTAAAGATGGTTGAAGAGGGGAAAATTGATTTAGATAAGGCTACTGAGCTCATTGAAGCTATTAATAAACCTGTTAATATACAGCCATCTGTATCAGAAAATGTAAATAAGATGCTGAAAGTTAGGGTATTATCTGCAACAAATGATACTGTAAAGGTGAATGTACCAGTTAAAATTTTAAAGGCTATAGGGAATGCAGTTAATACCATCAAAATACCAGGTATTTCAGATCAAGAGGGAATAGATATAAAGATGATTATGGAAGCTATTGATTCAGGACTAGAAGGAAAAATTGTGGATGTAAAAAGCAGCAATGGAGATATAGTTGAAGTTACTATAGAATAAAGTTTTTGTTAAGTTGGCGGTTAAAAAGAAATAAATTTACTTAACGCGTCATATATCTTAAATACGAGGAGTGATACGGTTGAAGATATATTTAAAACTTAACAACGGAAGGAGATTTAAAATACCTGCTCCAATTGGACTGGTAAAATTTATTCTCAGCTTTGGTGATTTCGGAGCATCAATTGCTAAAAAGCATATTAATGAAGAGCAGAAGATGTACATTGATTGTATAGACTTTAAAGAATTAAGAAAAAGCCTTGATGTATTGAAAGAATACAAGGGGTTAAAATTAGTAGAAGTAAGGGCTGATAATGGTGGGACAGAGGTAACAATAATTATTTAATTGTTATTAATCAGCGTATAAAAACTTCCACACGTGATTTGTATAATTTGAAGAGAAAATAAAAATTAGAAGTAGGCAGTCTATTGTTTAAAAAGATAGACTGCCTATTTCTAATTCATTATTGAAATAAGTTTATTAGATTGCCACGTAATTGGATCCGCTATAGGAATATGGAATAGATGGAAAACTCTTGACTTAAAGTTAACTTTAAGTCCTATAATGTAAATGAATACATTTGGCTTTTTATAAGTAAACATAAAATTTTAGGAGTTGATATAATGAGTAAAGTAAAGATGGGGATTTTAGGTGCAGGTGATATTGCAAAGTTAATGGCAGAAACAATAAGAAAAATGGATAATGTAGATGCATATGCAGTTGCAGCGAGAGATTTAGAAAGAGCAGAGAAGTTTTCAAATGAATATGGATTTGAAAAGGCATATGGTTCCTATGAGGAAATGCTAAAAGATGAAAATCTAGATTTAGTTTATATTGCAACACCACATTCTCACCATCATGAGCATGCTATAATGTGCTTAAATCATGGAAAACACGTACTTTGTGAAAAGGCTTTCACTGCTAATGCTAAGCAGGCAGAGGAAGTATTAAAATTAGCAGAAAGCAAAGGGCTGTTAATTACAGAAGCAATATGGACACGTTATATGCCAATGTCAAGAACTTTAAATGAAGTAATAGAAAGTGGTGTTATTGGAAAGGCAACCTCATTAAATGTGAATTTAAGTTATCCAATTACGCATAAGGCAAGAATTATGGATCCAGAACTTGCAGGTGGAGCTTTATTAGATCTGGGAGTTTATACGCTTAACTTTGCAGCAATGGTTTTTGGCGATAAGATAAAGAGTATTTCGTCAACTGCAATAAAAACAGAAGGTGGTGTTGATGCTCAAAATAGCATAACAATATGCTTTGAAGATGGGAAAATGGCAATATTAAATAGTTCTATACTTGCTATAAGTGATCGTCAAGGTGTTATTAATGGAGATAAGGGATATATTGTTATTGAAAACATTAATAATTATGAAAAGATTAGAGTATTTTCTTTAGATAGAGAGGAAATTGCAGTTTATGATGCACCTAAACAAATAACTGGCTATGAATATGAGGTTGAGTCGGCTATACAAGCAATTGAAAATAAAGAAATAGAATGTCCACAAATGCCACACAAAGAGACACTTAGAATTATGAAAATTATGGATTCATTAAGACGTGAATGGGGAGTTATATATCCATTTGAATAAAAATATTTTCAGTTAGGTTTAATTGTCGAATTTGAAAAGGCTTTATTGCAAATGATATTCTGATTTTTAAAGATTGCTCAAAGTATGCAGGAGATAGATTTTACCCCATAGAAAAAGGAGGGGATAATTTAAACTTAGGTAAAAATTCAGATAAAACATTAATCTAAATTAAAAATGATTCACCTTTTGGTTTAAAGATAAATCAGGTAGCTAATCAACCTGAAGCTGTTACAGATTCCATTAATGATTTTTTAGAAGGTCAAATATAAACAAAACTGAGACTTTTCCTTGGAATAGTCTCAGTTTTATCATTTTAATGATAAATTATTCAGCTGAAATAGCACCAAAACCACACGAATTTAGGCAAGTCCCGCAATCTACGCAAACACTAGCATCAATTGTGTAGCTTCCACCTTGCATACTTATGCAAGATGTAGGACAATCACTTTTACAAGCGCCACATGCTTGACATTCATCAGCATTTATAACATAAGCCATAGTTAGCACCTCCTTAACAATTATTCTTCAAAAATCAAAGTAACATAAATAATATGTTTTCATTCTTATAAAAATTAATAAAAAAGAGGTACATAATGAATAAATCTCATTATGTACCTCTTCGTACTTTATGTTTTTATTATATGATTGTAAGACTTATATGTCAATTAAGTACGTCTCAATTTCTCGAGCAACCGAGTGACATAGCACCTTCTCTTTCAGCAAATTATATGCATAATTTTAATTCATTATTAAAATAAGTAATTGTTTTAAATCAAATATTTCGCGTGTATTGAACATTTCCTCAAGATCATAAAGGGTTTTCTCTGAATTTTCTATTTCCTTAGAATACATATGCATTATGTCTATTTGATCATTTATATCAAAGTTATAGTTATTATCAATCCAGCGTACCACATTTAGCTCTTTAATAATAAGATAACTCATGATAGCTAATGTAACTTTAGAGTACAATTCTTCATCAAAAATAGCTTTCATAAAATATTGGAATATAAAATATACTATTAAATGTTCATATTCATAGGTTTTATTTTTATAATATTCGTTAAAACCATCATATTGTTTTTGATAGAAAGCAATATCAGCTTTTTTATGAAAACAGTTAATAGTATGTTCTATTATTTGTGGCCACTTATCATTAATAGGATTAAGGTTTTTATACATACTCATACATTTAAACATATTATTATACTTATCAGCTTGTTTTGATTTATATTTATCAGATTCATTAATAAGTTCTTTTTGATAATTTTCCTTAGAATATTTATTTATTATATCAGTAATTTTTGACAGCTGATTTTCATTTATTTTTTCTTGAATATCATGGGCAAAATTAATCACTAATGCAATTCTATGATTTAAAGCTATAGAACGATTTTGTAAGATATCTATGGCAGTTTTCCGAGCAGGTATTAGCTGCATAGAAATATCAAAATTTATATCATCATATATATTTTCCATTTCATCATCCTCTGAAACCTCAAAAGTAACACGCTTAGAGTCTTTAAGAATTAATCTTGCAGCCTCAGGGCAGGATAAGGATATTCCTATTTCACGTATATTACTATATTCTTCAATGAACCTTGGGTAGGTCTTGCAGGTATAGCATAAACTTTCTTCTCCAAGTTCAGTATAGATATCACAGAGATTATTTTTATTTAAAAATGGACAATTATCATTTTGTAATATAAAACCAGGCTCTCCATCTTCATATAAGGTTAAGTTAGCTTTTAATCTTTCACCAAATACACCAGATACATAGTTATACTTCTTATAGGTTTCTTCATCAATTATAATTTCCCATCCAGCGCAACAAGTATCAGTGCATTTTGAAGCAGAGCATTTAAAATTTTTATAATAATCTGGTATTATTGTTTTCATGTAAATTACCTCGTAATGTTTATTTATTAAGGCATATGTAAGGAAATATGCTGATGCTTACATTTAAAGCAATTTAATCAGTGACTCTAACTCTTCACATAACGTTTTTGCACGTTCAAAATCAGTATTTCTAAGAGAGATAGCTATTTTCATTTCTAAATCTCTTTTCTTTTGTTCAATTTCTAAGTAGTCTTTATCAAAATACTTCTCATAAATCATCTTTCTAAATTTTCGCATATTCATTCTTCTAATTGTTTTATCTTCTATGAGTAAAACATAGTCTACGCAGTTTATTATAGAATAGTAATCATGAGATATCATTAAAATAGCACCATTATAATTTTGGATGGCAGTTTCAAGTGCCAATTGAGAATAGGTGTCTAAATGGCTTATTGGTTCATCTAGAAGCAGCATGTTTGCATTGCTTGCAGAAATCTTAGCTAATTGAAGCAGATTCTTTTCCCCGCCAGATAAAGCTTCTATTTTTTGGTTTACGCTTTCTTCATCAAAATCATAGTTTGAAATATATGTTTCTACATCTTCGTAAGTTTCAAATCCTGCATTTAGGAATTCTTCAAGTATTGTATTAGACTCATTTAGTATTTCATCCTGCTTTTGTGATAAATATGCTATTTCAATGTCAGGATTTATTTCAATAGCTGGATGATTATTTTTGAAAATATCTCTAAGCAGCGTAGTTTTCCCAGCACCATTTAAGCCAACGATAGCTACTTTATCAGTAGATTTTATTTCAAAGTTAACATTTTCTAAAAGGGTATCTTCAAAGCTGGCACTGTAATCACTAACTTTTAAAGCAATGGTTTCTTCAATTGGATTCTTAGTAAGTAACCTTATATAAGGTTGTTTAATTTCTACAAATGGTGTTTTTATTCTACGAGCTTCTAATCTTTCTAGAAATTTCATTTTACCTTTTAGATATTTTCCAGCAGCAGTTTCACCTGTAACTTCCGCTCTATCTCTTAGTCTTTTGATTATACGTTCATTTCTCTCAATTTCTTCATCATCGGAAGCAGCCAGTTCTTGAAGTTCAATTTTAGTCTGAAGTAAAGAGAAGTTATATTCAATATAGCTTCCATCAAACTCTTGGAGCTCCATATTTTCAAGATGAATAATTTTATTAAAACAATGATTTAATAGATATCTATTATGAGTGATGACAAGCATCATTCCTTTGTGAGAATTAATTAAATTTCTAAGAGAATTAAGGTTTTCAAAATCTAAAAACACATCAGGTTCATCCATAATCATTAAGCTAGGCTCATTAAGCATTTCTTTAATTACTTGAATAAGCTTAAACTCTCCACCACTAAGTTCAGATAATTTTAAATCTTTAAGGGAGCTTAAGTTTGCAAGATTTAATTTCTTACTTAAGTTGCTTTCAAAATCATCTCCGCCTATTGCATCAAGTGAATCTAATGCTTCTTGGTACTTTAGGAGTAAAGCATCAATGTCAGAAGCTGTTTCCATTAAGCTGCAAATAGAAGTTATTTCATTTTGTAGTTTAATATAATCTTCACATAGATATTCGAAAACTGTAGTTTCCTTTGTTTTATCCAGTTCATAGAATTGACTTACATATCCGATTCTGCAGTTTGTGTCTATCTCTAAAGTGCCATCGAACATGTATTTTTCAGGGTCCATAATAATATCTATAAGTGTACTTTTTCCACTACCACTAGCACCTATAAAGGCACAATGCTGATCATCTTCTAAAGTAAACGAAATATTATGATAGAGATCTTTATTTGGAAATGAGTAGGATAAGTTATTTATTTTTATCATGGTATTACCTCGCTTTATCTCATTAGGTATTTCTTAAAGAACAATGACTGAACTTACTATTAATAAGCTCAGTCATTGTTACTTACTTGCAAGTAGAGTCTTGTGCACATGAAATTGTTTTTGTGGTTGTGCTTTATTGAGTTGTTCTTCCACTATGCAACAGCATTCTGCCTATAACTTTTTTTGGTTTTTCATTATTTTTAGTGTTATTTCCTTTTTGTTTCTTTTCTTCTATTAATTTTTTCATCATTTCTATATTTTTGTTATTCATATATTCCTCCAATTTTAAATTACTTTAATAAAAGCATCAAGTTAGTATTATGTTGCGCTAAAATAAAATTTACAATCATTTAGATTTTGTCTTATGTAATTTTACACTTGATTGTATCATAAATTGAGAAGTTAATCTATTATGAATATTCTAGATGCTTCTAAAACAATATACAAGTAATAAAAGTTATGCTAAAATCAAATTATTAGATAATCATTATCAATTAATAATTGTTTTGCTTGTTAATTTAGATAAATTTAATGGGTTAAGTACAAGTAATACTTATTCAAGGAGGTAAAAACGATGAAAAATAATATAATTAAAATAAATAAATTAAGTTCTCAATGGGGGACAAGTGACCCTTTTCTATTTTTGGCACACCATAAGGATGCTTATCCAAAGGGGAATAATGAAATGGGACCAAATGCTTCTCTAAAAGGCAGAAATATTGGTAGTGACTTTCAGGGAATAGATGGTTGGAATATGTATCATGGAGATGTTATTCCAGGATTTCCACAGCATCCACATAGAGGTTTTGAAACAGTTACTATAGTGCTAAATGGGTATGTTGATCATGCAGATTCAGCAGGTGCTACAGGCAGATATGGAGCTGGCGATGTACAGTGGCTTACTGCAGGAAAAGGCTGCAATCATACAGAAATGTTTCCTTTGGTTAATACAGAAAAAAATAATCCGCTCGAACTATTTCAAATTTGGATGAACCTGCCTAAAAAGGATAAGTTCGTAGAACCACATTATAAAATGCTTTGGGTAGAAGATATACCAGTAATACAGTCTAAAGATGGTAATGGAAAAACAAGTACAATAAGACTGATTTTCGGTTCTTATAATGGTATTAAGAGCTTGGATTCTTCGCCTAATTCATGGGCAAGTAAAAAGGATAATCATGTAAGAATCTGCCTTATCCGCATGGAACCTGAAGCTAGTATAGAGCTTCCTAAAGTATCTTCTACCTTAAACAGAACTGTTTATTTCTATGAAGGAGATAAAATAAATATTCAGGAAACAAGTATTGAGAATTATCATAGTGTAAAACTTGCAGGAGATGAAATAATAGAAATAAAAAATGGTGCAAAGGAAAGCTGCCTTCTGCTCTTAGAGGGAGAACCAATTGGCGAACCTGTCGTAAGCTATGGACCTTTTGTAATGAACTCTGATAAAGAAATTATGGATGCTTTTGCTGATTATAGAAGCACTGGCTTTGGAGGATGGCCATGGGATCGCGATGATTTTGTTCATCCAAGAGAAAAAGGAAGATTTGCAAAGTACCCTGATGGTAAAATAGAATATAGATAATATTTTAAAAAATAGGGCTGATCGCATAAAGAAAAAAACTGCAATATCTTGAATAAAGTTTTAAATTTCGATACAAAATATTGCAGTTGATGTTCTTAAGGCGACAGCCCTTTTTAACTAAGATAAGTACTTATACTTCAATAGAATTAAAATCTATTTCAAGAGTATCATAAATATTTACTTTAACTTTATCTGTAAATGTGTAAGTTATTGGAGCATCATATCCATTTTCAGTTAAGATATAAACTAATATATTTTTTCTCATAGGGTTCACAATCCAATATTCGTTAACTTTAAATTGTTCATATAGATTTAGTTTTCTTATATAGTCATTTCTAGGATTAAAATTCGATACAACCTCAACAATCATATCTGGTGAACCAGTACAGCCTTTATCAGTTAATTTATTTTTGTCACATATAACGGATATATCTGGTTGAACTATATTCTTACTATTAATTAATTCTTCATCATCATTTTTTAATATCACATCAAATGGAGCAGCGTATACTTTGCAGGGACCATTATTAGATTCAATATATTGCCTTATTTTAAAAAGTATTTCAGTTATTATTTCTTGGTGTATTCTGCTTGGTGCAGGACTCATATTAATTATTTCTCCATCTATAATCTCTATTCTCTCATTTTCATCATAAGACAAATAATCTTTATAGGTATAAGTTTTAATTGGATCTATTAACATTATAAAGCCTCCTTCACTCATATTATTGACTTAGTATACATTTATT
>JAEZKY010000152.1 GCA_023435985.1 Bacillota bacterium
CAGGAATAATGGTAGCAAAAGCTTTAGATGCAGCAAGAGCATTAAGTGAAAGCGGAATAAATGCAACTGTTGTAAATATATCAACAATAAAGCCTCTTGATAATGAACTAATTGTTGATGTTGCAAAAAGAGTAAAGAAAATTGTAACTGTAGAAGAACACAGTATAATAGGCGGATTAGGTTCAGCAGTTTCAGAACTTTTAAGCGAAGAACATCCAACAAAAGTTAAAAGAATTGGAATAAACGATGAATTCGGAAAATCAGGAAGTGCAGAAGTTCTACTAGAAAAATACAATTTAACAGCAGAGCACATAGTTGAAACTGTAAAATCATTTTAAAGACTAAATTTCTAATATATATTTTCTCAATAAACTAAACACCACGCTAAAATATTATGTATTAACTTAAGATAAATTAATAGAGAAGCTTGAAAAAATAATATCAAAATAAAGTTATGTATGAAGTAAGAATGGAGGATTGTAGATGGAAGCAATAATTTCACCATCACTGTTATCAGCAAATGTATGTAATTATTCAGAAGACTTTAGGATATTCAATGAAAAGGATATTAAGGTTATTCATATAGACATTATGGATGGACATTATGTACCTAATATTTCAATAGGATTAGGCCAATTAGCAGCTTTAAGAAAGTTAACAACAGCAGAATTTGATGTTCACTTAATGGTTACAAATCCAGATGAATATGTCGAAGCTTTAGTAGAGGCAGGAGCAAATAGCATTACAATACATTCAGAAGTTGCAACTCATTTATATAAAAGCATACACTATTTAAAAAGCTTTGGTATAAAGGCAGGAGTAGCTTTAAATCCAGCAACACCAATAAACTGTCTAGAATATGTTTATACTCTTTTGGATAGAGTTTTGATAATGTCCGTAGAGCCAGGATTTGGCGGACAATCATTCGTTCCTTTTGCTTTAGATAAAATAAGCCAGCTTAATGAAATTAAAGCAAAAAACAATTATGAGTTCACTATTCAAGTAGACGGTGGAATAAACTTATACAATGTAGAAGATGTAATTAAAGCAGGAGCTAGAGATATTGTAATAGGTTCATCATTATTTAATGAAGGTTTAGCAAAAAACATTGATCTATTCAATCAAAAGATAATAAACATCAACAATACCCCATAACTCATTCATATGCTTAAATAACAGGAGAATATTGCGAGTATTCTCCTATTATTTTAAAGATAATTATACTACGAGAAATATTAAGATTCAATGAGTAAATAATAGGAAGGATGATATAGATGAAAATAGCTTTAGGATGTGACCATGGTGGAGTTAATCTAAAAAATACAATAAAGAAAGAACTTTCGGCTAAAAATATAGATGTTATTGATTTTGGTACTAATAGCAGTGATAGTGTGAATTATCCAGACTATGCATTAAAAGTTTCAGAAGCAGTAGTATCAAAAGAATGTGATTTAGGAATATTGTGTTGTGGAACAGGCATCGGAATGTCGATTGCAGCCAATAAATATAAAGGGATAAGAGCTGCAGTTGTTGGTGATTGTTTCTCTGCAAAAGCTACCAGAGAACATAATAATACAAATGTTTTATGTTTAGGGGAAAGAGTTATAGGAGAAGGACTAGCTCTTGAAATTGTAAACACATGGTTGAATTCAGAATTTCAAGGTGGAAGACACGCAGAAAGACTTGCATTGGTAGAAGAAATAGAAAATAAATAAACTTTGCTAAAGATAATTTAATTATTTTGTTAATCACTTTAATAATAAAAAAATATTACAAGATGTTTACTAGTATATACTTTAGTTTTGGGAGGAATTATTATGCTACAAGAACTTAAAAAGTTGCAAAGCGGAACGGATATAAGAGGGATAGCGACTGAATATAATGGAACTAAAAATCTTACACCAGATTTAGTAAGAGCCTTAGGAAATGGATTTTTGGAATGGCTCAAAAACAATAAAAGTATAGATAAAGGTAGTATAAAAATAGCTGTTGGTATAGATTCAAGATTGTCAGGTCCAGAATTGAAAGAGGCTTTAATTAAAGTTTTTTTAAATTCTGGCTGTAATATCTATGATTGTGGAATGTGTACAACTCCTGCCATGTTTATGACAACTATTTTAGAAGACCACTCCTGTGATGGAGCTATAATGATAACAGCTAGCCATCTTCCATATTATTATAATGGATTAAAATTTTTTACTAAGGAAGGTGGATGTGAAAAAGAAGATATTGTAGAAATAATAGAATATTCCTGCTTAGAAGGAAAGAGTTGTGCTGGTGGATCAGTAGAAAATGTTGACTTTATAGATGTTTACTCAAATATATTAGTCAATAAAATAAGGAAAAGCGTAAATTCAGAAATAAATTATGAATTTCCTCTAGAAGGAAAGAAAATAATTGTAGATGCAGGAAATGGAGCAGGAGGATTTTTTGCACATAAAGTTTTAGCGAAGCTTGGAGCTGATATAGAAGGAAGTCAGTTCACAGAACCTGATGGAAATTTTCCTAATCATATACCAAACCCAGAAAACAAAGAGGCCATGGAATCTATAAAAAAGGCAGTTCTTCAAAATAAAGCAGATTTAGGAATAATTTTTGATACAGATGTAGATAGGGCAGCAGTGGTAAGCAGTGATGGAACGGAGATAAATAAGAATGCACTTATAGCATTAATATCTGCTATAGTGCTAGAGGAAACTCCAAGTTCCACTATTGTTACAGATTCGGTAACTTCATCAGGGCTTGCTGAATTTATAACAAACTTAGGGGGAACTCATCATAGATTTAAAAGAGGATATAAAAATGTTATAAATGAAGCAAAGAGATTAAATGAAAAAGGTTCTGAGAGCAACTTAGCGATAGAAACATCGGGGCATGCTGCATTGAAAGAAAATTATTTTTTAGATGACGGTGCATATTTGGTTTCTAAAATATTAATAAAAATGGCTAAGCTAAAAGAAGAGGGAAAAGATATTTCTAGTCTTATAGAAAATCTTAAATATCCAAAAGAAAGCAGAGATATAAGAATAAATATAAAGAGAGCAGATTTCAGAACATATGGAGAAATGATAATTGAAGGTTTAAAAAAATATGTAGGACAAATAGAAGGATGGACAATTGAACCACAAAATTATGAAGGAGTAAGGATAAACTGTAATAAAAAAAGCGGTGATGGATGGTTTTTATTAAGATTATCATTACATGAACCTGTACTGGCATTAAATGTAGAGTCAGATTCGGACAATGGAACAAATGTGATGCTGGAAAAATTAATTCTATTTTTAAAGAAATATGAAGAACTAGAGGATATATCAAAACAAATACCATAAAGGCATTTTCATAGTAGTATTAATTCTGTATATAATTATATATTAGCCGTGTAAAATATAGCGTGAGTCAGGTGTAAAATGCAAAAATACTTTATACCTGATTCTTTTTTATATACGATTTATCTTTGGTTTATTATTTATTTTTATGTAACCTATAATATAAAATAGATATATAATTAATATAATAGAAAAATAATTAGGAGAATATAATGAATTATGTATATATTTTAGAATGTGCAGACGGTACACTCTATACAGGATGGACAAATAATTTAGAAAAGCGGATCGAAATGCATTCGAAGGGTATTGGAGCAAAATATACTAGAGGTAGAGGCCCAGTTAAGCTAATTTATCATGAGATATTTGAGAATAAAAATGATGCAATGAAAAGAGAATATGCAATAAAAAGATTAACAAGGAAAGAGAAGTTAAATTTAATAAATTGCTGCTCTAATGAGAAAACGTAATAAATATTGAAAAAAGTTTATTCATATTAGCAATTAAAAACCTTATATTTTGGAGTAAATTATCATAAATAAAAGTTAGGTTATTAAAATTGATAACAAATAAGTAAAAATATTGCTTGTAAAAGTTTTCTTAAGTTGATATACTGTAAATATAATACAAAATATCCAAGTGAGGGTTTAAAAATAGTCCAAATGACAGTGAATGTTATAAAGGCTAAATTTTTTTAAAAACTTTCGCAAACGGTTGCGTAAATAAATTTTCTAATTATACTGTAGATATCATATATCTAAAATTAATATTTTAGGCATATGTTATATTAATATATCATTTAAGGCTTTGGGAAAATCAAAAATTTAAATGAATTTTAATGGAGGGTATTCACATGAAAACAAAAAAATTATTATCAGGAATTTTGACTTCTGCATTATTAGTTGGGACTATGACTGGATGTGGACAAGCATCAACTAATACAAGTGCACAAAATGTTAATGATTCTGGAAGTGAAAAGACAGTCAGAGTTTATCAACTAAAAGTTGAAATCAATGATCAGCTTCAAGAACTTGCCAAAGAATATGAGAAAGAAAAAGGCGTAAAAGTTGAAGTTACTTCAGTTGGTGGGGGTGCTGACTATGGTGCATCTTTAAAGGCAGAATTTCAAAAAGGAACTGAGCCTGATATATTCATGATTCAAGGTGCTGGAGATTACGAAACTTGGAAACATAAAATTGATGATTTAAGCTCAGAAGAATGGGTGAACAATGCAGTTAAAGGAACTCTAGATACAGTAACTATTGATGGAAAAGTTTATGGTATGCCAGCTGCTACAGAAGGTTATGGATTATTATACAACAAAGAAATTTTGGACAAGGCTGGTATCGATCCCAAGTCTATAGATACTTTTGATAAATTAAAAGC
>JAEZKY010000238.1 GCA_023435985.1 Bacillota bacterium
AGTGTAGATCCAGCAGAAATAAATTCACTACTCTCTGCTTCTTTTTTTATTACCAAGCCGCTGATTGGTGCTCTAAGTAAAGATTTGTTAACATTTGCATCAGTTATTCCATCGTCATCCATGCGGCCAACAATTTGATCTTTAGTTAAAGTATCTCCTTCTTCTGCATTAAATTCCAAAAGGTTCCCTGAAACTTGCGGGGTTATATCTATAAAATCACCAGCTACCTGGGCATCTTCGGTTGAAACAAAGTATTCATTTTCATACCAATAATAAAGTCCAACTCCGCTAAGTGTTATTAACATAGCAGCAAATATGCACAAAATTATTATTTTACGTTTTCCTTTCATTGCTATCATCCTCTCCTAACCTCTTACACCAACTTCTGCAAACATGCCAGGCTCTAATTGTGAGTTTGGATCTGATAAAGTTATTTTTACTAAAACAGTATTACTTTGAGAATTTAACTTCGAATTTATTACTGATATTGTTCCGTCAAATTCTAAATCCTCTACTTCTGATACTTTAATAGTTACAGTTTGTCCTTCTTTTAAATTTTTTGTAATATTTAATGGCACATATGCATTTACACATAAAGCATCAGGATTAGATATTGAAACAAGAGCTGCACCTGGTGATGCCATTTCTCCTAAATTTATACTTTTCGCAGTAATTTTTCCTGAAATTGGTGCCGTAATGTTTCCATTATTTAGTGCTACCTGCGCGGTATTTAAGGCTGCTTCAGCTTGTTTAACCTGTGCTTTATAAACATCTATACTTGTTTCTGTAGCTCCATTTTTAAGCATATCTAACTGATCCTGTGCTGATTTTTGTGCTGACTCTGCAGATGTAAGTTGTTGCTGTGCTAAATCTAGCTGCTGATTTGTTCCTGCACCTGAATCAACTAAGGCCTTTGTACGATCATAATTCTTTTTGGCAACATTATATGATTCCGTTGCACTATCTAGTGATGCTTGTGCTTGTTCTATCTGTTCAGGCCGTGTGCTATTCATTGCATTAGTTAAATTAGCATTTGCAGTATCTACTGCTGCCTGTGCTTGATCTACCTGAGCTTGTAAATCTTGAGTATCTAATTTAATGATAATATCGCCTTCATTCACAATTGATCCAACATTAACTGATATATCTGAAACTCTAGCTGAAATTTTTGAAGCCACATTGACCTCATCATCAGTTTCAATCCTTCCAGCCATAAGGTATACAGAATCTTGCTTATTGACATTTTCAACTTGAACAATATTTTCATTCTTATTATTGTTTGAAGCGCAGCTAGTGAGGATAGATGTTCCTATAAATACTGGTAATATAATTAATAGGATATATTTTTTCATAATCACTTACTCCTTTAATTATTTATTTACAAAAAATCATTATTTTTTACTTCTAATTTAGAATTTTCATCTTTAAGCTTAGGTAATATTTCATTTAAAGTTACTATCGCATTTTTAAATGCTTCTAAATCATCTGTATTTAACTTGCTAAAAGTATCGCTAAATGAATTCTTATATTTTTCTATGCTAACTTTTACGTATTCTTTACCTTTTTCATTTAGCTTGATTAAAAAAACCCTTCTATCTTTTTCTGAGCTTACACGTTCTACAAATCCAAGTCTTTCAAGCTTATCTACTAAAACAGTGATATTCTGCTTTGTAACCTGTAGTTTGTTTCCCAGCTCACTCATTGATAGTTCTCCTCCCATTAATCCGTGAAGAATCAATATGTGAGATCTAACCAATCCTTCCTCACCTTCTTTTAAAAGTTTATCCATCTTACCATATAAAATATCCTTAAAATTATGAGCTGCATGAGCTGTATCTCTCATTAAATTTTCTATCTCTTCGTTTATCATAATAAATCTCCTTCTGTTAGGTTAAACATCTGATATTAAATCATTAGATAGTCAATTGCTTGACTAATTGAATGATATCATAACTCTTTTCCATAATCAAGCATTTTTAGAACGATATGGTTTTAACCTAGCTAAACTAGTTAATGAATTTCCACTAAATAAATAAATTTATTATTTTTTATAAGCATATTTCACATAAATGTATACAGTAGCTGTCACAACAGTAATTATAAAAAATAAGAGAAACCCAATCTTCTTTAATTTATATTGGGTTCCTCCTATTCATTTAGATAAACTATTAAAATTATAATAATTTGAAGCTTTAACCTTGTTCTATGCTATATTCCTCTTTTATATAACCAATATGAATAGCCGCAAGGCACTATCACAATAATTAGTATAATAAGCAAAGTTAACGGAATACCCTTTACCTGCATGCAGCCTCCAATTATCATACAAATTCCACCTAATATCCAAAGATATCCTGCCATATGATGTGTTTTATTCCAATTCACTTCACTATTTAATGTCCATGGCAATCTAATCCCTACAGTGTAATTTTGCCTGCACTTTGGTAAATAGTTTCCTGTTGCTACAAGAATCACCCCTACAATTCCTAAAGAAATAATTTGAATAGGAATTTTATATCCAAGCGCAATAAACAAGGTTACAGGTACTAATATAACTGAAAGAATGGGAGCAGACCATTTTCCTAAATATTTCAAGATTTCTGGTGAATTCATTTTTTTCGGATCATTATTAAGCTTAAAATGCGTAAAAATATTAATTACTGCCATTAAAACTGGCAACCCAAATGCTCCAACTGCTTTAGGCGCATAATTATTAGGAACTCCATTATAATTAAAATGAATAGGAACTAATTCAGGTAATTTATTATATAACATAACTGAAAGAATCAAAGGTAAAAAACAAATAATAGTTGTAGTCCATAAAAGTTTATCTTTTTTCATCTTTATTGCCTCCAAATTGTGAAAACCAAAGCATCATTTCTTCAAATACAGATACATTGATTTCGTAATATATAAAATTTTTATACTTTGTTTCTAAAATAAGCCCAGCCTTTTTCAATTGAGATAGGTGATATGAAATTGTTGCTCCTGTCATATCGAATTCCTTTGAAATCTCACCTGCTGATTTTTTTCCGCCTTTGAGCATTACTAAAATTTCTCGTCTGACTGGATCTGATAGTGCTTTAAAGGTTTCTGGAAATCCCAATTTATCATCTCCTTTTACATTCTATTTAGAAATATCTCTAAATAGAATGTATCAAGTTTTCTATAAAAAGTCAATATCTATTTAGATTTTTTTCTAAATAGATATCTGTTAAAATATTTATACAAATTCCTAAAGTACCTTGAACATAGAAAACAGCCAAGCCTATTGACAATTATACTCAATAAGCTCGACTGCTTTTTATATTTTATATCATGTATATTTTTAATTCTAACTAATTTTCTTCTCAATGGCATTAAGTATTGCATTTACAACTATTGCCAAACCTGCTGACATCAAAGTTCCCCACAGTATTTTTGCTGTATTTACCGTTCTAAGTCCATCTAATAGAATACTTCCAATTCCACCAGCATTAATAGATGCTGCAATTGTTGCAATACCTATTGTAGACACTACTGAAAGATGAATTCCTGTAAAAATTGGTTTAGTAATTAGCGGTAATTTAACTTGAACTAATATTTGACTTTTACTCATTCCCATTCCAGTTGCCGCTTCAATAATAGCCGAATCTATATTATTTAATCCATCTAATATGTTTCTTAGCAATATGTACTGATTATAAAGTACTAAAACTATGATTGCAGTAACTTTTCCAAGCCCTGTTAATGGTACTAAAATTGCAAATAATGCTAAACTAGGTATTGAATATACCATTGCAAATATATTAATCAAAAGCTTGGATGCTATTTTTGAATATACTGATAAAATTGCTAATAAAGCTGCCAATACAATAGAGATTATTAGAGTAATTAAAACAATCTCTACATGCCCTGCCAAAGCATTTAATAACTTATCTGGATATTTTAATAAATAATTAATCATAAACTTTTAATCCTCCAAAAATATTTCCTGTCCTTTTGCAGAATTAATCAAGGACCTAACAAAATCATTTGCTGGATTTCTAACAATATTTCTTGGTGTATCAAATTGCTGTATCTTCCCTTTATCCATTATTAACACTCTGGTGCCAAGTTTAAATGCTTCATTTATATCATGGGTTACAAATAAATATGTTTTTTTCGAAGTATTATAAATCTTTAATAATTCATCTTGAAGATTAATTCTATTTATTGCATCAATGGCACCAAAAGGCTCATCGAGTAACATTACATCGGGATTAACTGCCAATGCCCTTGCAAGTCCCACACGTTGCTGCTGACCGCCTGATAGCTGCGAAGGATATCTATTTTTAAACTCACTTGGCTCTAATCCTACAAGTTTAAGAAGTTCATCGACTCTATCATCTATTTTTTCCTTGGACCATTTTAGTATTTTAGGAACAGTTGCAATATTACCTGCTATAGTCATATGAGGAAATAAGCCTACCTGTTGAATTACATAACCTATTTTTCTGCGAAACTCTACCGGATCTTTCTTGCTAATATCCTCACCAAAAAATTCAATACTTCCTCTACCTGGATCATATAATCTATTAATCATCTTAAGCAAAGTTGTCTTCCCACAGCCAGAAGAACCTAGAATCGTAATAAATTCTCCATGTTCTATTGTCAGATTTACATCATCAACTGCACTATACGCTGATCCTTTAAATTTTTTATTAACATTTTTAAATTCTATTGCTGTACTCATTGTGTATCTCCTTCTACCTTATTATTTAATAGAATCGTAATACGCCTTTGCTACTTCCTCATATTCTTTCTTATCTACATCAACCTCTGCATTTAACTTTGTTACTGTTTTTGTATCTAATGTTGCACTAACTTTATTTAAAATATCAGCAATATCTGGATGCGCATCTAATAATGATTTTTTAACTACTGGAGCTAAGTTATATGGCGGCCATACATGTTTATCATCCTCTAACAAAGTAAATTCTGGTTTTGTTAATTGTCCTTCTGTAGTAGATGCTGGTGCAAGATCAGCTTCATTATTCTCTAATACCTGATATTTTAATCCATTATCATATACATTTGAAGACTTAAAGTTGAATTTTCCATATACTTTTTCTAAACCTGGAATACCATCCTCTCTTTGATCAAATTCACCTTGTGATGCAAATCTAATTTCACTTGCATGAGCCTGTAAATCAGAAATAGTTTTAATTCCAAGCTTATTTGCTACGTCAGTACGGATTACTAAACCTTGCCCATCATTTGCAGCTGAATAATTAAGCCATTCTAAATTAAATTGTTTCTCATACTCTGATTTTACTGTATCATACACCTTTTGAGGATCAGTAATTAAATCCTTTTTTAAAACTGCCAATAAACCTGTGCCTGTATACTCTGGATATAAATCAATCTCACCATTCACAAGTGATGTGTGAATAACTGAACTTGCAATATTAGGCACCCTCTCTACCTTATATCCTTTATCTTCAAGAGCTAGTGCATAAATTTCACCTACAATTGAATTCTCTGTAAAATCTTTTGATCCTATACGAATTGTATCTTTATCTCCATTTGAACCTTTACTGTTTCCACAAGCAGCAAGGCTTCCTAATACAACTGAAATTAATATCGTTCCTATAATTCTCTTAATTTTTCTATTCATATTATCACTCCCCGATTTAAATTTATTTTATATATAACATTTTACTATATTAAGTCAGCTCACTCATTTCATAGATTAAATGAGTGATTATCTAATGATTCCAATTATTTTAAAATTCCGTATTGAAATTAATATATTTATATCTAATCAAATATTTTTCTAGGCTTAGCATAATTATATTGGCAAGCATTGAAAGAATTGCTACAGTAACTCCTCCTATAATCAGTAAATCCGCTCTATTAAGTCCAAGTCCCGTAAAAATAATGTTACCAACTCCCCCACCACCAATATAAGCAGCAAGTGTTGCACTAGCAATAATCTCAACCATTGCTGTTTTTAGTCCAGTTAGTATAAGAGGCGCTGCTAATGGTACTCTTACTTTCCAAAAACTCTGTGCTTTTGACATCCCCATTGCCATTGAAGTTTCTATCATAAATTCAGGAATCGTATTAAAGGCAAGTGCAGTATTTAAAAGTATTGGTGGTATTCCAAGCAAAGCTAGAGCAATTACTGCTGGTTTAATCCCTGTTCCTACAATGGGAATCAGCATAATTAATACAGCTAAGCTAGGCACAATTCTAAGTGTATTAAACCATGTTGTCACCCATTGATACCATACTTTATTTTTTGTAGATAATATTCCAAAAGGAATCCCAATAATTGCTGCTACCAGTAAAGATAATAAACTTATCTCTAAATGCTGACCTATTGCCTGCAAATAAGTATCCATATTTTTTTGAAAATATTCTAAAATATTTTGCCACATGTTTTCACTTCCCTTTTAATGACATAATTATTCCATTATTACAACATCAGCGCTTAAATAGATAATAATATAAGAATTTCTATTATTAATTGTTAATAATATAGACTCAAATAAAAATCGACTAATATATAAATCCTATCCTTGTAAGTATATACTCCATTATCAAAATTATTATTGAAATTATTTAGAAAACTCTATAATTATCCATTTATCTCTGATTACTTTCTTTTTATATGGTATTCTTCCGCTATTATTCCAATAATTATAGCATATATTATCGCTTATAGCAAACTTATGTTCTGAGAACATATATTCCTTTTTTAAAATAAAAAATCCTCATAACTATAGATTATTATCTCCATAGCTATGAGGAAATTTTACTTATTTAGCATTTATTATTTAATGCCATTTCTCAATTTTTCTACTTAAGAATATATTTCAATGTTTTTTATTGAATATCCAAATTGATTTAATGGATCTGTACAATATATTCTTACGTATCTTGCTTTTGTACTATTAAAGTAGGAATCTTGAAGTCCACCTTCTGAATCATTAACGGTTGCTGCTGTTTCCCAGCTGTTATCATCTTCTGGGTCAGATGTGCATGTTTGTACTTTATATCCCTTAGCATAAGCATTATCCCATAATACTTTTACATCACTTATGTCATAAGATTTACCTAAATCTACATAAACATATTCTGGATGATTATCTGTATTTTCTGCCCAGTCTGAGCTCCATCTGCTATCTGTATTTTCATCAGTAGTATTCTTTGAACCTAAACCTTCTGCTTCATTTGATGACGATTTTGTTGATTTATCAAGTGCCAGATTAACATCTGAGTCACTTGGCTCACCAGAATCAGCTGGTTGATCCGAATCACCTGACTCATCAATTTTTACTAATGAATCCTCTGCATCTTGTAAGTTTTTAAGAGCTCTATCTACTTTTGTTTTAGTTGCCTTATCGTCAGAAGAAACATTTTTTGCTGCTAGTAATGCATCACTGAAGTTTTCAAAACTTTCTTGTGTATAGTCACTTGCATTTAACTTAGCTGCATCATCAATTTCTGCTTCAAGATTTGTTTTATCCGCTTCAGCATCATATACTTCAATATTTTTTATTGAATATCCCCATTGAGTTGAAGGATCTGTACAATATATTCTTACATATCTTGCACTTTTACTATCAAAGGTTGAATCTTGAAGCCCACCGTTTTCATCTTTAACAATTGCTGCTGTTTCCCAGCTATCTTCATCTTCAGGATTAGATTTACATGTTTGTACTTTATATCCCTTAGCATAAGCATTATCCCATAATACTTTTACATCATTTATGTCATAATCCTTACCTAAATCTACGTAAACATATTCTGGATGATTATCTGTGTTTGCTGCCCAATTTGAACTCCATCTGCTATCAGTGTTTTCATCTGTAGTATTTTGTGCACCTAAACCATCTGCTTCATTTGATGATGATACTGCTGATTTATCAAGTGCCAAATTAACAGCTGAACCAGTAGTTACATTAACTCTTACCAATTGACTCTCTGCTGCTTGTAGATTCTTAAGTGCTTCCTCTACTTTATCTTGAGTTGCTGAATCATTTGAATTAACACTTTCAGCTTCTTTTAATACATTACTAAAGTTTTCGAAACTTTCCTGGGTATAGTCACTCTCATTTAATTGACTTGCCTTATCAATTTCTGCCTTAAGTCCTGTTTTATCAACCTTAGCACCGTATACTTCAATATTTTTTATTGAATATCCAAATTGAGTTGCTGGATTTGTACAATATATTCTTACATATCTTGCAGCTGCACTTGTAAAGGTTGAATCCTGAAGTCCACCTGTTCCATCTTCAACAGTTGAAACCGTCTGCCAGCTGCTCTCATCCTCTGGATTTGAAACACATGCCTGCACTTTATATCCCTTAGCATAAGCATCTGACCAATTAACTTTTACGTCTCCTATAAAATAAGGTTGGCCTAAATCTACATAAACATATTCTGGATGATTATCCTTATTTGCTGCCCAGTTTGAGCTCCATCTGCTATCCAAATTAATATCTGTAGTATTTTGTGGTCCTAAGCCATCTGCTTCATTTGATGAAGACACCGCTGTCTTATTAAGTGCTAAATTAACATCAGCGCCAGGAATTGCAGTTGTTTTTACTAAGGCTACTTCTGCAGCTCTTAAGTTCTTAAGGGCTGTATCAACTTGATCACTAGTTGCAGCAGTATTATTATTAACTGTTACTGCTTCAGTTAGTGCTGTACTAAACACTGCCCAGCTTTCTTCAGTATAATCAGTTTGTACCAATTTATTTGCAACATTTATTTCTGCCTGTAATGAATTTTTGCTTATAGCTCCTTTTACTGTAGGATCTACTGCAACTAAAGCTTTTGGCGCAACCACAGTGTATCCTAATTCACCATCATTACTGCAGAATTGAACAGTTACAGGATTATCTGTAGGATTCCAGGCTAGTGCTGTATATTTATCTCCATTTTTATATACACTTGCTGTTACCCCATTTTCTGCCCATATATCTCTTGTACGCTGCCCAAGTGTTGCCATATTATTTACAAACCAATAAGTATCGTACATTTCATTTTGTTGTAATTTAGATGTATCTTGATCCCATTTACCTAATACTGCCTGAGGATCACTTAAGGATTCAATTGGCCATGTTATATGACGCCAATCCGGCTCAACATCATTAGGATCTGGTGGAGCTCCTTTTTTAGGATCGGTGCTCTTATTATAATCATTTATAATGTCTTCCTTCATGCCTTCATATAAACCAGCTGCTTTTTCTTTATCAACACCATAGTTTGTTAAATATTCTCCTGTTGGAAGCCAGTGTATTCCATAAACATATACCGAATCTCCATTGAAGAATGTACCGAAGAAGTTTGCACTTCCATATACTTGTCCGACTGTCTTATGATTGTAGTCTGATATCCAGTTATCACCGTCATAATTGAACCAATATTGTTCTATGGATCTTAATTCAGTAGTAAATACATATATTCCAGCATCTCTGTATTTATTATTTCCAGATACTGATCCCCACATGTATTCTCCAACCCAGCCAAATAATGATTCTCCAGCTGCTTCTTGGTTGTTTCCATCGAAATTATCTGCATAACCACCAGCCCATGAATGACCTTCATATGGATCAAAGTTTCTAAATTGAGGAAACTTATCATCTGTTCTAGATGGATTTGCATAATCTCTTATTAAATTATCTACCATAGGACCATAATTCTTTAAAAAGTCACTATCATAAGTTGCTAATACTGCAGATGCAAATGTAAAGTAACCATAAGTAAAATGATGATCAGTAATGCCTGTATTTGCACCAAATTCGCTATTTTTATATATTAATGTTCCCCATTCTGGATTATAATCAAAATAGTATCCTTCAGTTTCACCAGGTTTATATGTATACCAGTCTGTTAAAATTGTTTTTAGTCTATCTAAAAACTTCTTCTTATAATCTTCTGCACCTACTTGATCAGCTATAAGTACTCCCATTGCTAATGGATGCAGCACCTTTCCCTGCCAATAAGCATCTCCACTCATATAATTTGCATCAGTAGATTTATCAAGTATATCAAGATATTGAAGTAAATTACTTCTAGAATATTCAGGATTTAATGGTTCTGTAAATTGCGGAACCATTCCATTAAACTTATCCACTGTACTAAATGAATTACCTTCATGGACTTTAAGTGTTCCCCTTACAGATGGATAAGTCATATCATTTGTTGAATCTGAGCTGACTTTCCATTGAGCAGGTAACATACACATTAAAGTTGTATCTGCAAGATCATTACGTTTTAAAGATATACTTTGCTTGAAAGTAGTGGTAACATCAGACGTTTTATCATCGTAAGTATAATCTGCTTTAGTATCTGTAACAAAAGCATAAGCATGCTTATAGAAATAATTTAAATCACTATCAGATGGCATAGTTGCTACTGATAAATAACCTTCTCCATTTCCAAGCTGCATTTTAATCTTGCTTCCTGCTTTTATAAATGTAGTTCCTTTAGGTGCGAATACTCCATAATATCTAGTTACGTTGCTCGGATCAGGTGCCCCATTAGAATTAACTGTTTCTATACCGATATGATCTGCTGATATAGAGTCTCCATTATTAGCTAGTATATCATTGCCATTATCATCAAATATTCTTGTAACAGCTGTAGAATATATTTCAGGAGAATTAGGATCACTAAACTCTGTAAATACGTATGGTGAACCCTTTATAAAAGTAGTCTTCATTTTTTGAGTATCATCATCGCTTAACACAACATTTGCAGAGTAATCTCCATAACCATCAATTTTACTGTCCATTTCTGAAGTATTAATATTATTTGCCATTAAAAACAAATCAATATTTTTTTCTGTTTCAACACTTCTATCTTGAAGCCAGCCAGCACTTGGTGTTAATAATCCTAAACCTTGCTGCTGATACTTGGCTTTTAATGGTAAAGTTATTAATGTATCTCCCATATTTTTTATAAGCAATGACTGCCACCAGTCATTTGATGGAATTGGTGACTGAAGATTATCAGTCTTCTCAAAAGGTTCTCTTGGTTGTGGAAATAAAGACATATCACTTACATAACTTCCTTCTCCAGCCTTAGTAACAGTTGATGAAGGTATCTCTGGTATTGTATATACAGGTTTTTGATCACCTTCAACGTAGTCATATACTTTGAATTCCTTTATTCCAAATTCGCCAGTATTAATTCTAGTCATTCCATTCATTCTTACATATCTTCCTGCAGCATACAGTGGAATACTTTCTTCTCCACCTCTACAGTTTAACTGTCTATATACCTTAGTCCAATTTTGAGCATCATCTGATACTTCAAGATCATAACTTCTTGCTGGAGAATCCCAATCCAAGATAACCCTTCCTATCGTATGCTGGCTTCCCAGATCAACATAGATCCATTGATTATCCTCAAGTGTTGAACCCCAATGTGTATTCATATCTCCATCAAAGGCATTCTTTGCATCTGCTTGTCCAGGAGTAATATACCACTCTTGATCTACAGACGATGCTGTTGCTGTTTTGTTTAAAGCTATATTCTCTCCAAGTGGCGCTGAAGGAGGAGTATTTATTCCGCCTGTTCCATATACCTGGAATTCATAAATTGAATATCCATAGGCTTCTTGAGATCTTTTGCTAAAATGTAAACGAACATACCTTCCTTTTCCAGATACAGGAATGTCTTCATTTCCACCTTTTCCATCAGTTTCTGTATATATTGGATCACTCCATGTTACTTCATCATCAGAAACTTCTATTGTATAGTCTTTAGCATAAGCATTTTCCCAATTGATTTTTACTTCCGTTATTGATGCTGATGCACCTAAATCAACATATAACCATTCATCATCTTTTTTCCATTCAGATTCCCAGCGTGATGTATTGTCTCCGTCCACTACCTTATCTGAAGTATTTCCCCCATTATTAGATGATGCATATGTTGTTCTGTTTTGTGAAAGCAGATATGGCGTTGTCGTATCTGCCTTAGCCGTGTTGTTTGCCATAGGAAACTGCATTATACTAATAAGCATAAAGAAAATAGTAAAAATAGCAAACGGCTTTTTTAACTTCCCTACTTGAACATTTTTTATTTTCAGCATTACTTTACTCCTCTTCTATAGTATTTAGTAGAAATTTATCTCTAAATTAATTTTTATTCAAAAATCATTTGTTTACTGCAAACTGTTCCTTAGTATTCTTTATACCTTTAGCAATAATTGATGATATTATTAACAGTATTTTTATCATTCGATGTTTGCTTATTTTCTCTCCCTTCACAAAAAAATTCTATGAATATAAATTCATACCTAAACAGTATGTTTTTATATTCATAGAATTATCGTTACAAGTATAAATTTCTTTATACTTGTATCATATATAGGAACTAATCTGGATTAAATCGCAATTTATCTAGATTAAAAAGGCAGTAATAACTTATAAACAGTTATTACCACCTCATATAAAATGTATTTAATTTTATTATGTTTAATTATTTATTAAATACAGTGCAATTTATCAATTCTATATTATTTCTTTTTATCCAATCTTTTATTTCTATAGAAGTTAATGCTTTTACTTCTAATGGCCTAATCATATTATATGATGATAATTCCAATAAATTTTGATCTACATATCCTGGATGTACTGCAATCATAGATAAATTATTTTCTAGTATTTCTCCTTCATCATTTAGAAAATATGAAAAGGGATCATATAGATTCTCTTCTGACATTATAGGAAGTTTAGCAAATTGGCAATATATATCCTTCGCACTAAAGCTCTTCATAAAGGGTATATATACTACATCATTTTTATTTGCAACATATTCTATTGCCTTGTCTAAATTTTTAGATTCAATTGCATGTCTATCAAAATATGCTGGATTGCCTCCAGTTATTTTTCTAAACTTGTCCAATTGCGCTTCTACTTCCCTAACTGCATCTTCAAAATTTATAAGATCCATGCCATTCTTAAATGCATTCCGATGTTTTTTTGAAGAAATAAAATTACCATGTTCATCTACCATTGAGGGAATTTCTTGAGGATCACTACATGGTTTTCCTATTGATGCATTTGAATGTTGACCTATACTTACATGTTTGAATTTCTTGACTAGATTATAACAAGCTTGTGCATCTGGCATGTTTGCCATTAAACCTACACTAGTAACTATTCCGTCTTCAATAGCTTTACATATCCCATGATTTACACCATCTGTTAATCCTAAATCATCTGCACGAATAATTAATTTCATTTATTCACCCTCCAAACGAAACATTTTATAAATAAATTTAAATGAATCCTTCTTTTAATTATTCATTTATTCTTCTATTGGCTTTTCAGGTCCTGTTAAATCTAGTTGGTAAAAAACTAAGTCCAGCCACTTATTAAATTTATATCCTGCTTTTGTTATTGTACCCGAATACCTAAATCCAAATTTCTCATGAATTTTTATACTATTTTCATTCAGGCTGTCAATACAAGCTACCATAGTTGCATACTCTTGTTTATTAGCTATATCTATAAGCTCCTTTAATAAAATCTTACCAAATCCTAAATTTCTATAATCTTTATGAACATATACAGAATGCTCTATTGTATATTTAAAAGCTGGATAAGCTCTAAATGGCCCATATGTAGCAAAAGCAACAGCTTTATCATCTTTCTCAACTACTAATAAAGGATGTCCATCTTGCTTCTTCTCCTCATACCACTTTCTTCTACTCTCAAGAGTATGGGTCTTATAAGTATAGATTGCTGTTGTATTCAATATGGCATCATTATAAATTTCCAAAATATCTTTTAAATCTTTTTCAGTTGCTTCTCTTATCATTTTTTTATCCCTTCTCATATAAATTAATCTTTTTATATTTTAGCATTTTCCATACAATAAGAAAAATTCTTTTTTATCATTTATATAATATTATTATTATATAAAAAATTGCTATCATTCATTATTTCATCATAGACTCCATCTCTTATAATTGTATGTTCATTTGAAAAAACAACTGCTCTTTTAAATACTCCTTTTACATATTCAAAGTCATGGGTTGAACATAAAATTGTCTTTCCTGCCCTATTTATATTTATCATAAATTCTTTTAAAAATCTCTTTGTTTTAGGATCAAGTCCGTTCATTGGTTCATCAAATATGTATACATCTGGATTTAGTACTACTACAGAAGCTATAGATACCTTTTTCTTTTCTCCTCCGCTTAAATGATACGGCTGTCTATTTCTTAATTCCTCAATATTAAGCAGCTTTAAAGTGTCCTCAACTCTTTTTTTGACTTCCTCTTCATCCATTCCCATCTGTCTTGGTCCAAATGCAATTTCATCATAAACATTTGAGCAAAAAAGCTGTACATCAGAGTTTTGAAATACAAAACCTATTTTTTTATGAAAAGATTTTGAAAATTGTTCATTTTGTAGTTTCTTATCATTAATTTCTTCTCCTGCAAATAGATAGCTTCCGCTATCTGGTGTTATTAATCCATTAATTAGTTTCATTAATGTGGACTTTCCACTTCCATTAACTCCTATTAAGGCAACTGCTTCTCCTTCCTCAATATGGAGATTTATATTTTTAAGTGCGGAAACCTTATTTTCATATGAATAAGAAACATTATTAATATCAATCATTAAATCACAACCTATCAAAGTAAAAATATGCTAGTATAAAAATAATATTGCAAATAATACAAATATAATCCGATAATTTAAATTTAAAGTTCTTATATACCTTGTATGTTCCTGTAAAACCTCTACATTCCATTGCGCCATACATTTCTTCTGACATTTCCTTAGATACTATAAACATAGTCCCAACAATACCAGAAAGTGAAGTACTCTTATTGCTGCTCCGGCCAACAGACCTTAACTTAAGTGCATAAACCATATTTAATGAAAACTCACCTAAAACTAATATATATTTTATTGTAATATCAAGTACAAATATAAACATATCTGGCACCCTAAGAAGCTTTAAAGAACCTGTAAGATCATTCCATTGTGTAGTAAAGGCTAACACATTAACCGAAACAACAGAAACTAAAATCTTTAGTGAGATCATTAAAGCATTATTGCCATAACCTAAAAAAAGTGAGGGTAACAAAATTATAAAAGTAAAAATTGCTACTCCAAAACTTACCCTTAAAATATATTTTATTTCATTGATACTTAAAAAATTAATTACTACAAGCATCAATACATTAGTTATCAAAACAAAAGTAAAACTTTTTGTCATTGAAACAAATATGATTAGTACAAATGTTGATATGAGCTTAAGCAAAGCATTGAACTCAAGCTTATTTGATCTATATTCGGTTTGCCTTCTAAATCTAGTAAGCACACTTAATATAGAAAGAATGCTTTTATTTATAAAAGCATCCTTATCTTTTTGTGGTATATAATCATCTTTCTTCAAAAGCCATTCTGGCATCTAGAACTTCCTCTCTCACTAAAATTTAACCATTAATACCATTATCTTTTCTCATACTGGCTATTATCCTAAATACTATTAAAAATATTGCAACTCCAGCGATTGCTGATAGAATATATCCAAAACTATCTGGCATACCTTGGACAGAATAATCCGGCATTAATGCACTAAAATTAAATCCATTTTCCATTCCTTTTGGTACAAATCCTAAGGCTTTACCGCCTACAATTACGGAATTTATTTCATCAGTCCCCCATTCACCCCAAGCCGTACCAGTTGCTAATAAACCTAAAGGAGATAAACATATAAGTGCTATTATTAAAGCATATATTGGTTTAGTTTTTTTAGCTGAACCGTCATATACGATATCAGGTGAAACTTTTCTTATAAAACTCAACACTCCAATAGTTATAATTGCTTCTAAAATTCCTGCAACTACAAGATGTGGGATCAGCATGGCTGGTATAGAAATTGATAACGGATACGGGCAATATAAAGGCATCCCTGCTGCATCCTTAAAAAGTAGTGGCTGTATGCCAAGCTCTATTGAGGCAAACAATGCACCAGCATTAATACCAACATACGAACCGATTAAAGCTCCAATATATTCCCCTCTCTCTGATTTAATTCTTTCCTTTAAAAATTTGTAAATATAATATCCTACAAATGGAATAATAAAAGCCATATTAAAACAATTTGCTCCAAAGGCTAGAACCCCGCCATCCCCAAATAGCAACGCTTGAATCAAAAGTGCTACCGTTATGGAAATACATGCTGCCTCAGGACCTAACAGAATAGCTAACAAAGTTCCTCCTACAGCATGTCCAGTTGTTCCTCCTGGTAATGGCACATTAAACATCATTGTTAAAAATGAAAGAGAGGCACCTATACCCATAAGCGGCATTTTCTTTTTTGTTATTTCCTTTTTTACTGTCTTTATTGATTTTGCCCAAACTGGAATCATTACAGCTCCCATAACCGCGCAGGTAGCTGGACTTAAATAATTATCTGGAATATGCATCCTTTAACCCTCCTCTAGCTTTGATAAAAAAACAAAACCACAAAAAGCGATCACTAATTAAACTTAAAAGTAATCAACCTTCGTGGTTATAATTCAAACTAATATTTTATATTTATTAAATTTTAATTCCCAAATTTACGTATGCCCTCGTGGCACACATAATATATTACTACAATCTTTGCACTTTGTAAATATCAACTTGATTTTTAGCTTTTGTTTTTTACTTTCTCCTCAATATATTTAACAAATGAATTTAAGCCTTCTCCTGTTCTTGAAGATATCCTAAAAACGTTAGCTGATTGATTTAAAAATTTAACATTTTTTTCTGTTTTATCAGCATCAAAATCAAAATACTCCATCATGTCATACTTATTTAATATAACTACATCCGCTGTGGAAAATAATAACGGATATTTTTCAACCTTATCATCACCTTCTGGAATACTTAACATAGCAATTTTAAAATCTTCTCCAATATCAAATTCAGCAGGACAAACAAGATTCCCTACATTTTCAATAAAAATTATATCAATCTCCTCTAAATCAAAATATTCTAATATATTCTTAATTGATACTGCTTCTATATGGCATGCTCCCTCAGTATTTAGCTGAATAACAGGAATTCCAAGTGAATCAATTTTTTCAGCATCTAATTGTCCTGCAATGTCTCCTTCTACCACAGCAATATTATATTTATCCTTTAACTTTTTTATTAATTCTATAATTAAGCTTGTTTTACCTGTCCCAGGTGAGCCCATGACATTTATTAAATATACGTTCTTATTTTTTAATATTTCTTTAATTTCTTTACTGCAATCTTCATTGTTTTCTACAACCTGCTTTAGAACTTTAATTTTCATTCATTCACCTCTCGTATCCGAAATTTTCTAATAACATCCTCACCTTATCTTTTAAATAAACATATAGAATATTTTTCTTTACTTTATAATAAGGCACATGAAAACAAATAACAAGTCCAAAGTTGCCATGGATATCTTTATCAGGCAAGGCGACAAACTGCCCTTACAGTGATTTTATTATGTCAATTTAACACCGTAGTATAATAGAAAATAGACTTAATGGACTTATTATTTTTTGATTGAGCCTAATATCTATTAATAAAATAATCAATTGTTCTATTTATAATTACACAATGTCCTAAAAGCAAATATATATCTATCAAATCCTTATGTTATTTTAAGAAATCAATTCACTTTTTCATCAATTAATACTATTATAATTATACAGAATCTCTTCAGGCGGCACATCAATATTCAATATCCATAAAAATACTTGACTTGGAGTTAACTTAAAGGTATAGAATTATATAATGCACAAGAAAATATTGTTTATAATTTACCACTATAATCTATAAATTAATTATTTTCATTAGATTCTGTGCCTCAATCATAGCGAAAGGAATGATCACTAATATGAAAATTGCTGTAATAGACGCACAAGGTGCAGGTCTTGGTCAAAACATCATAAAAAGAATTCGTAGAGAAATAGAGAATGATGTTTATATTATCGCACTTGGTACAAACTCCTTTGCCACCTCAAAAATGGTACAAGCTGGTGCAAATGTTGGTATAAGCGGCGAAAAAGCAATTTGTTCATTTTGTAAGACAAATAAAATAGATGGCATAATTGGCCCAATTGGAATAATTTGTAGTGGAGGCATAAACGGAGAAATCACATCTATGATTTCCAATGCAATATTTAATATGGATTGTACTAAATATATTCTTCCACTACAAAAGCATGGCATTTATATTCCTGGAACAAGAAATTTACAAATTAAAGATATAATCAAAGAGATATTACTTGATATAAAGGGACATATTTTAAAGTCTGATATAAAAATATAATTATCAGCTAATTTATTTGGTGATAAAGCTATACCGCTAAATCAAGGAAAAGCCATCAGCCAAGGTGCACCTATATTTCTAAAAAATAACTTAGAAAATGTATATAATATAGACATAAAAAATTCCATGCTTAATACTTTAAAACATTGGCAGTAAAACTACCTAATATTTATATAGAAACAAAAAAGCTTCTTTAATTATCCAAAAAGAAGCTTTTATGATTTTATGCTATAAATTCCTATTCAAGATCATCAAAATCAAAGGCTGCAGCTTTTGTATAATTAGTGACTTTAGCTTCAAAGAAATCAGTTTTAGTATTATTTAATTTAGAGAAATTATCAATCCATTCCATTGGATGCTCTGTAATTTCTGGATATAGTGGCTGCAAACCTATTGCTATAAGCCTGTGATTTGAAATATATTTAATATATTTTTCTATTAATTCATTATTTAATCCTAAAACTTCATTATTTGTAACATACTGTCCCCACTCAATTTCGTGTTTTACCCCGATTTTCATCATATCTCTAAGCTCTTCTTCTAGACTACTGGTGAAAATATCCGGATTTTCTTTTTTTAACTCTTTTATGATATTTTGAAATAATACTAGATGAGTGACTTCATCTCTATTTATATATTTAAAGATTGTACTAGTTGCTGTCATTTTTCCTTGTCTTGCTAAAGTGTAAAAAAAGCTGAAGCCTGAATAAAAATATATTCCTTCTAATATATAATTAGCCATTATTGCTCTTAAAAAATTATTAATTTCAGGCTCCTTATTGAACTTCTCATATATTTCTGCTATAAACTTATTTCTTTTAAGAAGCTTTTCATCAGTTCTCCATTCATCATATATTTTATCTCTAGTTATAGGGTTTGTTACTGTATCAAGTATATATGAATAACTTTGTGCATGAATTTCTTCTTGAAAAGTTTGAATATTTATAAGTGATGATACCTCTGCTGCGGTTACATACCTTGATATATTAGGCAGATTTTCACTTTGCACAGAATCAAGAAAGTTTAAAAATGAAATGATCTTATCAAATGCATTTCTCTCACCATCTGTTAAATATGGAAACTGCTTCATATCTTCATTGAGAGCTATTTCTTCAGGTATCCAAAAATTATTCAGCATAGTCCTATAAAATTCACTTGCCCATCTGTACTTTATTCTATTCCATTCTCTTAAATTTGTAGTATTTCCATTAATCATGGATTCTGTTCCACGATTACCATTTTCATTAAAAATCATTTTTTTTATCATTGATAAAACTCCCTCATTTTGTACTCTCTTTTTTTAACAATAAAATTCTAAAAAAATTACAGATGACTGATACGCCATAGTTTTTTATTAAATTTATTAGCTTGAGCAGCTTGTGCATTCATCCATTTCTAAGGATTTATTCCTCACATAATAAATAGTTTTTACTCCCTGCTTCCAAGCTTCTACATACATATTCAAGATTTCTTTAGCTTTAACTTCTGGTGTTATATATAAGTTAAACGATTGAGCCTGATCTATATGTTTCTGCCTGACAGCACATGCTTTAATACTCCACTGTTGATCAATAGTCTGAGCTTCTTTATAGTACCAAAAATTCTCTTCATTTAAGTCAGGTGCAGTTTTTGGTGTGAAGCTTCCCTTCTTTTCTTCGATAAAAAACTTTTTAAATACAGGATCTATCCCAGCTGTTGTATTAGCTATATTTGAAGTGCTGCCTGTTGGCGCTATGGCCGTAATATATCCATTTCTCATGCCATAAGTTTTAACATCCTCCTTAAGCTTTTTCCATCTATCAGAATTATAACCTCTTCTTTCAAAATATTTTCCATTCTCCCACTCTGAGCCTTTAAACGCAGGATAGCTGCCTTTTTCTTTTGATAGTTCCATTGAAGCCTTTATTGCGTTATAAGCAATCTCTTCGAAAATTTCATCTGCAGCTTTTAGATGTTCCTCACTTTCCCAGCTTATTTTATTATTTGCAAGAAAATGGTGATATCCACTGGTTCCCAGTCCAATTGCTCTATACTTATCACTAGTTATCCTAGCCTCCTTGACTGGAAGTTTATTTAATGATATAACATTGTCCAACATCCTTATCTGAAGAGGAATGCACTCTTTAAATTCATCCGTCTTAGCTTTTCCCAAATTTATCGAATTAAGGTTGCAAGTTACCATATCACCAGATTTAACCTTTTGAATAACTTCTGCAAAACCATTCTTACTCACTATTTCTTCTTCAATCAATTCACTTTCACTCATATTTTGTGCAATTTCATGACATAAATTTGAAGCATATATCATACCTGCATGCTTATTAGGATTGGCTCTATTTACCGTATCTCTAAAGAATATAAATGGAGTTCCTGTTTCTACTGCACTTTTCATGATTTTTTTCATAATTTCAAGGGCTGGCACACTTTCCCTTGAAATTAAACCATTCTCTTCACACTCTAAATATCTCCTAGTAAATTCCTTATTATCTATATCATCAAAATAATCTTCTAATTTATATCCCATTATTTTCTCAACTAAGTAAGGATCAAAAAGAGACCAATTTTCCCTATTTTCTAGCCTTTCCATAAACAGATTTGGAATAGTTATAGCTGGAAATATATCATGTGCTTTTCTTCTGTCATCACCATTATTTGTTCTAATATCTAAAAAATCAAAAAGATCCTTATGCCATATATCTAAAGTTACAGTAGCACCGCCCTTTCTCTTACCTAACTGATCTACGGCTACTGCAGTGTCGTTGTATAATCTTACCCACGGTATAACACCTCCAGATGCATTTTTATGGCCTCTTATTTCACTATTTAAAGCTCTTATTTTACCAGCATAAATACCTAAGGCCCCACCATGTTTTGAGACCTGTGCAAATTTACTATTTACATCATAAATAGACCATAAATTATCACCTGCTACAGATATAAAACAGCTGCTTAATTGGTAAAAAAGTGTTCCTGCATTCCCTAGAGTAGGTGTAGCTACTGTAACCTTTAGCTCACTTAAAATATCATAGAACTTTTTTGCATAAAATACTTTTTTATCACCTTCAGGTATGGCTAGATGCATAGCTATGGTCATAAAACGTTCTTGAGGAAGTTCAAATATCTCCCCATCAAACCCTTTAACTAAATATCTATCATTTAATAGTTTTAATCCTTCATAATTAAATAATTCATCTCTCTTAGGTTTAATATAACTTCCTAATTCTTTTATTTCGTCCTCAGAATAATTTTCCACAAGATATGAACCATATAGATTAATATCTACCAATTTTTTTACAAGCTCATAATAATCTCCATACCCAAAATGGTTATAATTTCTGTTAATCTTTGCTTCTTTATATAAATCATAACTTAAAAGCCTTGCCGCTACATACTGCCAGTTAATATTGGTTTTCTTTATTGTATTCCCATTATCAGCATTATTGCTTTGAATAACCTTTTCAATAGCAGTTTGAATAAGAATTCTTTGAATTTCTTTTGTAGACATTCCATCTCTAAATTGTATTCTTGAATCTAATTCTAATTCAATAGAATCACAGCCTTCGATACCTTCACAAGCTAATTTAACCATTTTTTTTGTTTTTTCAACTTTAAGAGGCTCGTAATTTCCATTTCTTTTTTTAATTTTAATATCCATTCTTTCAACCTTACCCTCATTTAAATTTATTTTTTATAGAACATTGATGAATTCAAATTTCATTAAAAGATTAGTTCATAATATCAAAAATTTATTAATAATTTTTATCAAATAATATCTACTAAAGATTATATAAAGAATATCCTAATAAATCAATCTTATGAAGACATAATTAAATGAAATTATAACTATATATTGTATAAAATTCATAATTTATCACCACATATTGTATTTTAATATTTTTTTATCTTTTTATAAAAAGAACTTCCCCTTCTAGGCTTAGCTCATTTCCAAAATTATATTAATTTTTTACTAAAAGTTATTCTTTTTATACACAAAATTATCCAATTAATGTATACTATACTTAGTTTAAAAGCTTAAATATGTATCAAATAATTTAGGAGGACATTATGGATCAAAAAAGAATTGTAGGAGAAAAGACAGCTGACTACATAAAAAATGGTATGATTTTAGGTTTAGAAACTGGTTCAACTGCTTATTATATGATAAAAAAAGTTGGTGAACTAGTTCAAAGCGGTATTGATTTAAAAGCAGTTGCAACTTCAAGAAGTACAGAAAATTTAGCAAAAGAACTACATATTCCTTTAGTAGATATAGACAAAGTAGATAGAATTGATTTAGCTATTGACGGAGTGGATGAAATATATATTAATTTTAATGCTATTAAAGGTGGCGGAGGCGCATTGTTTAGAGAAAAAATTGTTGCAAGCTTAGCCAAAGAAGTGATATGGATTATGGATGAAAGCAAATTAGTCGACAACATTTACGACTTTCCTTTACCCGTTGAAATATTACCATATGGTTATACACATGTAATAAAAAAATTACAGGACTATTTATTAAATCCTGTAATAAGAATGAAATCAGATAATTTTTTTATAACTGATAATGGAAACTATATCGTTGATTTGCACATAGGAAAACAAATGAATATTAATGATGTTTATAATAAAGTTACCGAAATATCTGGAGTTTTAGAAACAGGCTTGTTTATCAATATGTGTAACCGTATTATTATTAGTGCAAATAATATAGAAAATGTTATTTAGAATAAGCATCCTTATAAGATAACTTAAAAACCATTATTTGATTTTCTTTTTTTGATTCTCTATCTTATTTCTTTCCACTAATCTTCCCATTAAGAATGCAATTACTCCAACTCCAATGCCTGTCTGTACACAAAAAAGTAAACTTTCTACTTCACTTGGCAATTCTCCACCAATCAAAGTCTCCATAACTGGCTTAAACCATGGCTTATATTCAGTGCCCGTAATTTCCGAAACTACTTTACTTCCTGCATCATCAGAGCCCCCAAATTCAGCACCTTTTAATGTAAATAATGGAATAAGAGCTATTAGGGCAGCAACAATTAATAAGCTTATAACTGTTTTTTTTGTCTTTGACATCAATTTTCGCCTCCATTTACCAATCCAAGACCTGCTAACTCAGCTTTTGCATATGTTTCAAGGCCAATTATAATAACAACTGTAAGAATGCCTTCAATAATTGCAAGTGGAACTTGTGTTGGTGCAAATACTGCAAGGAATTTGGCTGCTGATACCATAACACCACCATTTTCTGATGGATATGCAAGTGCAAGCTGAAAACTTGTTACACAATAAGTAAATAAATCACCAAGTGATGCTGCCAAAAAAATACCTACATATTTATTAACCTTTAGCATTTTACATAATTTATATATTCCGTAAGAAACAAATGGGCCTGCAATAGCCATAGAGAATGTATTTGCACCAAGAGTAGTTAATCCGCCATGAGCAAGCAAAATTGCTTGGAAAATAAGTACAATAATTCCTAAAATACTAACTGCAGCTGGTCCAAATAATATTGCACCAAGCCCAGTACCTGTCATGTGTGAGCAGCTTCCTGTTACTGATGGAATCTTTAAAGATGACAGTACAAAAATAAATGCACCTGCCATAGCCAAAATGGTAATTGATCTACGATGCTCGGATAATGTCTTCTTAATTGATAAATAGCCTGATACTAGAAATGGAACGCATATAACACCCCATATAATGCAAAATTGCGGTGGAAGATATCCTTCCATAATATGCATTGCATTTGCTGCTGGAGCTACTCCAAAGACTAAAGCAAATACCGCCGCTAAAGCAACAATTCTCTTTTCTTTTTTATTCATTTTTCTCCCCCTCTAAAAGCTTCTAATATTTATCTAATTAAAAGCTAAATAATAAATATATAAGTTCTTATTTGCAGCATAGCTGCTTTTTTATATGTATAGATAATTCCTAGCTTCAAAGTATTTCTTTAAATTCCTGTATACTTTTAGGATAAGCTTTTATATCTTTTAAAATCTGTTTTTCCACAAGAGATTCATAAACCTCGAGTAAAGTTGGTTGTTTCAAATTTGCCTCATTTAAAATTTCAATGTTTTGAAAAATATCAAGCGGCGCTCCATCTGCAATAATTTTCCCTTCACTAAACACTAGAACTCTTTCAGCCCATCTATATGTAAAATCCACATCATGTGTAGAAATAAGCATTGTCCTTCCATTATCTCCAAGCTTTAACAAAACCTCTTCTAACATCATCGCATTTAAAGGATCTAATGCCGCCGTTGGTTCATCAAAAATTACAATCTCTGATTTCATAGCAATAATGTCTGCAATACTAACTCGCTTCTTTTCTCCGCCACTTAAATAATGCGGTGGGCGATCCTTTAAGTGAGAAATATTCATATATTCCAGTGCTTCATCAACTCGTTTTAATACTTCTTCTTTTGGAAGTTTTAAATTCATAGGTCCGAAGCCAACTTCAGCCTTAACTGTAGATGCAATAATTTGGTTATCAGCATCCTGAAATACAATTCCTGTGTTTTTTCTAAGTTCATTTAAATTCTTTTTATTAATAATCATATCTCTATAAAAAATTTTTCCTTGCTCTGGGGTAAGTACTCCATCTATGTTTAAGAAAAATGTAGATTTCCCCGAACCGTTAGAACCAATTACAGCAATCTTCTCACCTTCATAAATATCTACACTTACCCCTTCTAATGCAGGCTTTCCATTTCCGTAGGTATAATGTAAATCTTCGATTTTTAATATTAATTTCTTCATAATCGTTCCTTTCTATCTTGTAAAGCTCCAAAGCAACATCAAAAAAATTATAAATGCTGCTGCGACAATAATCTGTATTGCATCTACCTTTTTATCTTCTTCTAAAAATACAAGATTTCCGTCATAGCATCTAGCTTCCATAGCATCATAATAAGCATTTGCTTTCTTAAGTGAAATAATAAGCATGTTACTTGCTATACTTCCAAATGTATAACAAGAAGTTTTAAAATCGCAATAGCCTTGACGTGACTTTGCAGAATTTTTCATTTTGGCTGATACGTCCATTAAAATAAATATGTAGCGATAAATAAGGCTCATCAATTCTAAAATAATCTTTGGTACATATACTTTGTGTAACACATAAATAATCTCAGAGGTTGGAGTTGATAATGTCATCATCTGCAGAGCGCTGATTGCTGCAAAAATTTTTAAAATCAAAAAAGTCATTTTCTTAAGCTGACTAATTGAAGTAAAAACATAGCAAAATCCAAGATATAAGTTATACTGTCCTATTGGCTGCTTTGAAAAATCAATTGCAATAGTAATAGTGCTAAGTAAAATAAATGTAATTGGAATTGCTAGTATTGATAAGTATTCAATTAATGGAATCTCTCCTTTAATAACTGTAACATATGCCATTGCAAGTATTACTACAATAGATACGTATGGATTATCAAATACAATACAGAGAATTAGTATTAGAATTGATAGATATACTTTAAATACAGCATTCCATTTTCTAATTTTTGAAGCATAAGCATAAAAATCAATTGAATATCCTTCCTCATGTTTATGTCCAATTTTATGCTTGTGATGATGTGTCCACTCTTTATAAGCATGCCTATTTTGATGTTTCCATCTTAAAAAAAAGGCAACTACCAGAAGAATAACACATAGAATAATAATTTCTTTCATCTCACATCTCCTTTGCATTTTTATCTACATGCAGGTTATCTAACCATATGTCTATATTAAACTCCAACTTTAACCTTTAATCCTATACAAAATAAAAAGTCCTTCTAACACAAGCGTTAAAAAGACATAATAATAAAACATATTTATTCATATAAAACATGCAAATAAATTTTCATTAAAACGCTCCCTCTATCACTCGTAGAGTTTAGTCGTATTCAAAAAATAACAAGCCCAAACGCTCTCCTATTTCTTTCCTATTCCTTTGGTGCAAAACATAGGCAGGTCTTCTGACTTAAGAATTATCATCTGAATACGCCTTCCCTATTTCTAAGTGGCATAATATATTCAAACTCCTCCAATACAGCTACGGGATAGTTTAGGATTCTCACCTAATTCCCTTTTAATTAATCAAACTTTATTTTAATCAAACCTATGTTTTCTTATTAAATTTTACTTTCTCAACTATGTTTTTAAATTATACCATAAATTGTTTATGAAAACCAATGAAAGTTTTTTATTATATAAATTTTATTCTTTTTCCAAACATTGATATATTTGATCTAAATTATATCTCATAGCTTCTATATAATCCTTATCATCTTCTTTTGATTCTAACGTTAATATTGGTACAACAGTAGCTCCAACTTCATTAGCCAAAGTTTCTGAAACCTTCGGACTAGCAAGTTCCTCTGAAAAGACAGTTTTTATATTATTTTCTCTGCAGAAATTAACCAAATCCTCCAATTGTTTAGGAGTCGGTTCCCCTTCAGCAAATAAATTTTCTACTGATTTTTGTGTTAATCCGAAATCCCTGCATAGATATCCAAAGGCAGCATGTCCAGTTATAAAATCCTTTTTGCTTAGTTTGTCAAACTTAGGCTGATATTCATTATATAAATCCTCTAATTCACCTTTAAATTTATTATAATTTTCTTCATAATAATCTTTATTCTTTTCATCTAATTTAACTAAAGTATTTTTTATATTTTCAGATTGTATTTCTGCATTCTTTAAACTAAGCCAACTGTGAGGGTCAATAGCATCATCTTCTTTCCTAGCTTGTACCCCTTCACTAGAGTCTACAATAAGTATATCTTTATCCTTAATAGTCTCATTGACCTTATCAGACCATGTCTCCATACCTAAACCATTATAAATAAAAGCCTTTCCTTTAGTTAATTCCTCAAAATCCTTAGTTTTAGGCTCATAATCATGCGGCTCTACGTTATCTGGAACTAAACAAGTAACGTCTGCTTTATCTCCTGCAATCTCTTCCGTAAATTCCTTTAGTGGATATATAGAAACCACAATACTTAGCTTACCGTCTTCTGTCTTTTGCGCTGTAGTTTTTGTATCAGTTCCACATCCTACTAATGTAATACCAATTAAGCTGGCTAAAACTCCTGAAATAATTTTCTTTTTCACATCGCACCTCCATATGCATATGATTTGCATTTGCATTTTCATTTAATAATATTACTATTCCAGCTTAAATATGTCAATACCAACTAAAAATAACCTAGCTATTTATGATAAAATATAAATACTGCAGAATGTAAAAAGAAGCAGTACTTTTTAGTATAACTTCTTTTTTATGCTTTAAAAATATTATATTTTTAGCAGGATATAAATTATAATATCCTGCTTTATATTTACTTAGAATGATAATATTTTGATCTGACTTCATTTGTAAAACCATAATCGATAATAACAGGTTTTCCTTTTATTATTCCCCAATTATTTTTTCGCTCGAAGTCACCTAGTAGCAAATCATAATTTCTTCGTATATTCTGCATTTTTTCTAAGCTTCTTAGTTCATTTTTATCGGAAACTTTAAAATAATTACATATATCTAAAATACTATTTACTCGCTTTGCTTTTTCCATTATTAAATAGTTAAAATCCTCCGATACTTGTATGACCTTTGCAAATAAATCCGATTTGTCACAACACGAAATTTTATACTCATTCTTATTTTGTGCAATACCAGCTTTATTTTTTGCTATTTTAATTACATAACCATTACCCAAATCAAATACATCCCTGCAGGAACCAGAACCAATATAGTTATAATATCCTTTTTGCATATTTAATATAATTTGATTAAATACACCTGTCATTAAAAACACCTGCTTCATGATAATCTCTTTATAGTCTTTAGTAAACATCTTGCATATTATCTTATTCATTCTGCAGGTGATTGGTTCATTTATAATAAAAGCCCATTACGTTTTCTAGCGAACTCTTATTAAGTGCCTTAAAAACATTAATGGACAAAAATTACATATATTAAGTTTGCTTAATCAGCATGTGGGTAGGCACTAGTATCCCATGAATGATCCGAACTTATTTCATCATCAGTTAAATTATAATAATCATATCGCAAAACATTCTCATAAGAAGATACTGGATCATCCCAGGTACAGTCTACATGACGCCACTTGCCATCTATATATACCAAATTCCATGCATGATCTTCTCCACCAGCTGTTCCTGCTACAACCATAGATTTAATGCCAGCTGTAGTAAACATTTTTTGTGCAAGGAGAGCATATCCCTCACAAACTCCTGTATGTTTAATTAATGTATTGTATGGATCAAATATAGAGTAAGATTGATCATAACTAGTATTATTAATTATCCAATCGTGTATAGCACGTTCCTTTTGAGACTGACTCATACCATCTGGGGTAATAGATGCAAGTATTTCTTTTACTCTTTCATCTAAATCAGCCACCATTTCTGCTGTCATCTTATAAGTACAAGTAATTTGCATGTTAATTGGGCCAGAACCATAACTAGACATATCTACTTTATAATCTGATACATTGTACATTTCATATGGATTTGTAATCTTCAGCTTATTTATCGCGGATTCTATGACACTTTTTACACCATTCATATTTATATCACTGCTTGAACATTGTATATTAAAGGTTGGATTTTCAACACTGACATTTTTCAATATTTCTTGGCTTATTATATCACTGGCTGAATTTGTCCAAGCTCCACTGCTATTTAAATAATATCCATCAATAGATGTATCGTGTGCCATATAACCATTTGAATAAAAATAATACCAATTTTTATCTATTAATCTCCATCCAGTAGCCCAGCCTGACCCCTCAGTATACCACCATCCACTACTGTTACTTTTCCACTCTGCATTTGCTCCAATTGGATTCAGCGCTACCACTGAAACTGCTATTAATGCACTTGATATTAATTTTGTCAACTTTAATTTCTTCATCTGTTTGCCTCCCCTCATACATTTGTATAATATAATTTTATACCAATTCTTGGTACTATTTAATATAAAATTTTATAAAGAAACAGTTACAAAATTATTATCGATACCTATTAGTTTTCTCTTCAATGTTGCTTTCTTCCATATTAGGATAAACAAACATAAACTCACTTTTATTTCTGCACTATATAATCTACATACCCCTGCTTTATGTTTTCACCCTCAAATATTCTTTCTAAAACTCTATTTTCTTTAAAGATTATTTTCATATCCTTAAAGTATTCTTCGGCTTCTTCAATACCGTAATAAGCATGAACAATTTTTTCTCCATCCTCAACCTGCAAAAATTCCCCCTTACCAACCTTTTCTCCTTGTCCAAAATTTTCATCATTTATGGTAAGAAAATTTATAAAACAAATTCCTCCTGGTTTTAAAACTCTTTTTATCTCTTTTACAGCTTTTAATATATCCTCTTTCTTCATATGAAAAATTGTATTATAAGAATAAATATAGCTAATTGTTTCATCTTCAAAAGGAAGTTTTCTTATATCTCCCTTAGTAATATTAAGTTCAACATTATGTTCTTTAGAAAATTTTTTAGCTTTTTCGATTTGAGAGTCATTAAATTCAATTCCATATGTCTTATATCCATATTCTGAAAAAAGTGCAAGTGGCGGACAATTTCCTCCCGCTCCACAATCCAAGACACTTTTTTCTAAATCAATCTCATTATTATTGCAATAATTTAAAAATTTATATAGCTGCGTTTGTCTAAATATCAATTTCATAAAAATCCTCCATTAATTTAAAGAGTAACTTAAAAAATTCCAATAATTCTCTTAAGAATAATATACTCGTGCTGCTGATTTATATCAAGAGTATACATATCTTCAATAAAAATCTCACTAAGATAATGCAATTATAAACGCCATATTATTATAGATAAGTAAGTAACCACCCGCTCAGCGGGTGGCTTTTATTATGCCCTCTAAGGGCACGTTACCAGCAAATGCCTAAAGGCATCTATTGATTCCGCCAACCGCATTTAGCTCTCTAGCAACCCTTAAAAGG
>JAEZKY010000277.1 GCA_023435985.1 Bacillota bacterium
ATTCATAATTTGTTACTGACTCTAAGCTTTCTTGATTTGCCCATCTATTATAATCTCCATGAATTACTTCTCCCATAAGCCAAAAATCATTTTTTTTACTTTCAGTGAATTTTTTTAAAGTCTTAAAAAATTCAAAATCAATACTATCTGCTGCATCCAGCCTTAAGCCATCTATATCAAATTCATCTATCCATGCCCCTACTGCTTGCAATAAATGATCTATAACTTCTTGATTCTTTAGATTAAGCTTTACTAATTCATAACAGCCATTCCATGACTGATAGCAAAATTCATCTCCAAAAGGACTTTTACTATCAAAATTCAAACCTGCAAACCAACTGCAATATCTTGAATTCCTTTTATTAATTTGAACATCTTTAAATGCCCAAAATTCCCTTCCCACATGGTTAAATACTCCATCTAATATTATTCTTATATCATTTTTGTGAAGTTTCTCACATAATTCCTTGAAATCTTTGTTAGTTCCAAGCCTTTTATCTATTTTATAATAATCTCTAATATCATAGCCATGATAACTTGATTCAAATACAGGTGTAAAATACACTGCATTTACACTCATTTCTTTTAAGTGTGGTATCCACTTTCCAATTCTAGCAATTCTATTTTCATTTTTATAAACTTTATTAGGCTCTAATACACCGCAAACTCCTAATGTGTAAAATTCATAAAATATACTTTCTGAAATCCATGAACTCATAAATCCATCCCCTTTTATCCTCATATATTATACCACCCTTATTACATTTTTTCCCATATAGCACTAAAATATATATTTCTATCAATCTAATTCCCCTATTATTTATCTTTACTATTAATTTATGCATCAATAATTGTATTGATTATATTGAAAAATTAAGTAATATTTTTTTTATTTATGTGCATACTAACTTTGAAATTGAATTTTTACGGAGGTATGGAAATGAATAAAAAAAACATAAAGTATATAGTAACTTCTTTAGTTATGATTAATTGTTTAGCTCTTGCTTCTAAATCAGCAGCAGCATATACATATTTCAGTTATTCTAATTTAGAAAGTCAAATATCTTATGCTCATAAAGATGGTAAATCTAAAGGATTTGATATCTTCAATGAGAAAAACTATAAATATCTTTCTTCTGAACAAAAAAAGGAATTACAAGAAATAAAAAAATGCAAAGATAAAGGTGAAACTCTTTCAGAAGACCAAAAGAAAACTTTGCATTTACTTATTGATTGTATTATCAAAGGAAGACTTGGAGACAAAAAATATGCTGATTTTAAATGTTTAATGGACAAAAAACGTTCCAACACAAATTTAACTGAAGAGGAAATCAAAAGATTAGATGAATATAATGATATAATCGATGGGACCAAACCTACTGGAGCTGATATACTTGATCAATTTTTAAGATAAACTTATATATATAATTCTCTTATATTTAAGAACAAGATCATCATTAGGATTTTGTTCTTAAGTATTAGATATTTCTCTCATAAAAGGATAAAACCTTATCGAAAAAAGGAAGTGATATCTCATCTCTTTCAAAATAAGCTTCATGTTTTGAACCATTTACATAAATAAGCTCACAGTTTTTAGCATAAACCGAAAACTTATTTTGTGCTCTCGGAATAACATGATTATCATACTCTGCTTGAAATAATAGCACTGGTATCTTTACTTTCGACACATTTTCCTTCTTAATTAATTTTTTAGTTGCCTTTAAGCTTTCAAGATACCATATTGCAGAAGAGCCTCCACTATGGTAACAATTATTATTTCTAATTTTATCCTGTAGATAATCATACCTTTCCTTACAGCTAGTAGATCTGCTAGAAAATACTTTTTTATCTCTATAAGGCAATTGACCAGGAAGATAATTAATCCCTTTCCCAAAAAATTTCATTCCTCCTGCAACAGCATTTGCTAATGCTTTAGGTATTTTTCCTGTATTTATCTCATACATCGGAGAACTAAGTACTGCTGCTTTAAAATATTCAGTATATGCTTCTAAAAAAACAGTTCCTATTGCTCCTCCCATTGAATGGGCAAATAGAAATAAGTTCTTATTATCACTTTGAGGAACAACAATCTCGTCTATAAACTTCTTAAAATCATCCACATAATAATTAAATCTTTCAACATTAACTTGATACTCATCCACTCCAAGCCGTTGAGATCGTCCATGCCCTCTATGTTCAATGACAAAAACAGAATATCCTTCTCTCATAAAGTAATAAATAATTTCATTATACTTTTCTGAAAACTCACCAAATCCATGACAAATAACTATACTGGCATTCGAATTTTCTACTATATATTTCTCATAATAAAGCTTTATATCATTTACTCCTAAAATATATCCTTTCTTCAATTTTCCCTTTAAATACGGTTCTACCTTATTTGACATTTCTTCTTCATAATTGCTTTGTAAAATATACTTGTTAATATCTTTAAGTTCAAAATCTAAATCTGAATATATCTTTGAATTTTCAATTTCTTTGCTCATGATTTTAATCCTTTCTTATAATTTTTTATGTATCTATCCTGTATTTTATGAGTATTATTCTAATTATAATATAAATTATTCGTTTTAAATTTATGATAATTCTAAGTTAAGATATGGAATAATTAATATAAATATACAACATGTAAACTCGACTTGTAACTCATAACTGGTTAAAAGCTTTTTATTATTTTATATCATCTAAAAACTACAAGTTTTAACTTGTTTATGTATATATTAATTATTATAAAGCCATATTTCTATTATAAAAAATAGGAAGCCTTTTGTTACAAATGATGCATTTAAAATACAATTGTAGAGATACACATTTATATTTTATAGCAGTCAAACATCAGACTCCCCATTATTCCTTTAACATTTAATCCTTAATTAGTTATTCTTAACTTAATACTAGTTCTTTTATGTATATATCTTTATTTTTACTTAAATCTATAAATTCGCCATCCTTTAATAATAGTGGTTTGGACAAGTCATTTACATTTATCTGCAGTATTTTAGCTTTTTCTCCAGTACTTAATAATACATCTTCACCCATATAATAATTAGCTATATGTTCTAAAAATACTTTTGAATATTCATAATCTAATTTATTTAAACTCTTCTCTTTAATTATTTCTAAAATCTCAAACGGGCCTCTCTTATTTCTATATCTTTCATCTGAATTCATTACATCAAGCTCGTCTACAATTGCAATAATCTTTGCAAAACAATGTATCTTTTCTCCAGTTATTCCGAGTGGATAACCAGATCCATCTTCTCGTTCATGATGCATAAGGACTCCGTAACTCACAGATTTATCTAGAAATGGAATGCCGTCAACATGTTTATAACCTATTTTAGCATGCTGTTTTACATCATTATATCTTTCTTGTATTAAGATATCAGGTTTTTCTGGAATCTTTGAATCTATTTTAGTCATACCAAAATCATGTAGTAAGGCTGAATAAATTAGTAAATTTATCTTTGACTGCTCAAGTCCAATCCATTTTCCTAAAAGAGCACTTAGCGCTGCAACATTTACTCCATGTCTATATATGGAATCATCTCCGCTCCCTTTAAATACAACATTACTTATAACAATCTCAGTAGATTTTAATTCTTTTTGGATTTTTTCTGAAAATATTCTAAGATCATTAACTCTATTTTCTTTTACCCTGCTTAACTTTAGAAACATGTCTTTTAACTCTGAACTTATTTCTTTAAATGTTTCCTCTACCTTTTTCATTTCTGCTTCTTTGGTATTTTGCGCTATTACTTCTTCTGGTACATCAACCTCAACTTTTTCAAGAAAATATGCTCTATTTAGTCTGGCGATCAATTCTTCATTTACAACTGATCCTTCCTTTATTAGAAGATTTCCATTCTTTATAACATCTTTTGTAATGACCATTCCTAATTTCAATTCTTGAACGTTTATTAGTTCTTTTTTATCCTTCATAAAACTCTCTCCCTCTTGCTGCAATCAATAACTTTAAAATAGCATTTCTTTTATATATAAATTTTTTTCCTTCTCTAGATCTATAAACTCATCATTTTTTAATATAAGAGGCTTTTCCAAGTCATTTACATTCATCTGTATTATTTTACACTTTTGATTTGTATTTAATAATACCTCTTCTCCTATATAATAACCCACTATATGTTCTAGAAATACCTTTACATACTCATAGTCTAATTTTCCTAAGCCTTCATCTTTAACTATCTGTAAAGCTTCAAATGGCAGTCTTTTTTTCTTATATTTTCTATCTGAATTAATGGCATCAAATACATCTGCTATAGCAATAATTCTTGCAAAAGGATGTATTTCCTCACCTTTTAATCCTAATGGATATCCCGAGCCATCTATCCTTTCATGATGCATCAGAACACCATAACTTACAGCTTTATCCAAAAATGAAATATTCTTTATAAATTTATATCCTACCTGTGCATGAGTTTTTATCACCTTTAATTCATTCGGAGTTAAAGCAGCTTCTTTATCTAGCACTTCTCTATCTATTTTAGTTTTTCCAAAATCATGAAGAATAGCAGAATACACTAACAAATTTAACTGTGCTGTATCAAGCTCAAGCCATTTTCCTAAAAGAGCACTTAATGCTGCAACATTTACTCCATGTCTATAAATGGAGTCTGTCCCACTTCCATAAAGCACTATGTTTTTTATAACTAAGCTGCTTGGTTTTAATTCACTCTGAATCTTTTGAGAAAATTCTCTAATTTCATTCATAGCTACTCCATTTTCACTTATTAATTGTCTAAATGTTCTAGGCAGCTTTAAAGCTATTTCTTTGAATTCTTCTTCTACTTTATTAGGTTCTTTCTTTTTAACGATATTTTTTTGTACCTTTTTATCGTATATTATTACGTTTCCAATAAACAATAAACCTTGTATCCTCTTTATCATTTGTCTATTTATTGGAATATCCTTTTTTAATAATATTCTCCCATTTTGTTCTACATCTTTTGCTAATATCATGCCTTCTTCTAACTGATTAAAGCTTACTACCCTTGTATTACTTTCATCCATTTACTCTCACACCCATCATACCCTATTTTTTATTCCCAAAATATAATACCTATTTATTATCGTATATTTCGCTATAAATTTTAACCATTTTGAAACAAAATCCTATTATTAAAAACAAATTTTAACATAGTTTTCCTTAATTTATTAATTACTAATATAATAGCATTAATCTAAATCTGCATTATTATTAAAAATGAATTTTACGATTAAAATTTCCTAAAAAAATATACTTAATTAATTTATATTATTCTATATTTTTTACTTTTTGTCAAAACAAGTTTAAATTTCCCATAACGTTAATAATAATAAAAATATTTATATACTTCCATATATTCAGCTTATTTATTCACAGAAAAATCAATATGAAATAACTATAGAAAGGCTACTTTATTGGATGGTTCTTTTTAATATTTTTTAATATTAAAAAAAGATGAAACGTATTCTTATTTCATCTTTTTTTATAGAATTCATTAAATTGTTTTATTCTATAGGCGACGCTTTCTTATTTCCTGTTTTAGCTTTACCTTGAACTTCTATAGGAACATTTCTCACATCATTTTTTTTATAATTCATTTTATGATTGCTTTCTGTTCCATGTGGTTCACTTGGATCTGGTCTTCTCATTCCTGCTTTTGCCATAAATATTTTCATCCTTTCTAAAATCTACTGATAATAACTTCAATTTTAGTATTATAAAAATATTTATATAGTATACATTCTTTTAACTTAAATATTAAATAATAATTTATATATTAAACAGTCTTATTGTTCCTCTATCCATTTATTCCAAATATCCAAATTATAGCCGACTGTTGCTTCCTTTCCATTTCTAACCACAGGTGTTTTAATAACCTTTTGATTTTTTAATAACAATTCAGTTTTTACTTCAGAACTTCGTATATTATTAAAATTTAGTTTTGCATACTCCTTAGATTTAGTATTTATTAAATCATTAATATTTACTGAATTAAGCACACTATTAAATTCACCTTTACTCATAGATTTTTCATTTAAATCAATAAATTGAAATTTTATATTTCTTTCTTTAAAAAAACGCTCTGCTTTTTTACTGTCAAAACATTTTTTGGTTCCAAATATTTGTATATTCATATTACTTTGTACCTCATATTTCTAAATTTTAATCATTATCACAAACAATTATAGATAATAAACACATACTTTGTATAGTAAAATTGATATAAACTTATAGAATAAAAATACATACATGTTTGTTTTCTAGATCTTAATATGCAATTTCGATTTGCTGCCACATAAACCTAAGTTTAAAGTGTTTTATATATAATATAACTCAAAAATGAAACTATCTATTTCATTGTCTTTATTTGTATATTCTAGATAAATTGTCAATTGTACTAAAATATTTCTCTTTATAATAAATTTTTTCCTGTCTTAGTCGTTGAAAAAGTTTATATTATGTCATATAATGTAATAGTGATAAGATATTTAGCATATTGAAATTATCCCTAAATTTCAGTATAATCAAACCCTTATATACCCACTAAATAAAAATAAGAGACTAGCTAGTAGTTAGTTTCTTATTTTTTTGTTTATTGTATAGTGCTTTCTTATGTTTCAATTGTTAGTATTAATTATTTAAATTGTCATAATATTGACACATTCTATATCTATAATTTAATTATAGATATTTTCATTATTTCCCTTTAATTAAATATATAAATCGGTTTTAGGATAACTTACTAATGCAACAAGTTATCCTTTTTTTATTCTTCTCCTAATTTCTTTTTTAAATCTGAGATATAAGTATTTTGTATTTTTTTAATTCCATAAATAAATACGATAGAATTTTAATTAATTAAATTTATTTAATCTTTGTAGCTTCTTGTTCATTATAAGTTTTGAGTGCATTAACTCTATCTTGAATCTTTTGATCATCAGTCTTTGTATAATCATAATTAAAAGTTGCATTATCCCAATCACCATATATTGCATTAGGAAGTATAATATATTCTGTTCCAAATTTATCTTTATTCTTCTCCACAATTCCTTTTCTTTCATTATTTAGTTTTTGATAAAAATCTGCTGGAAAGTCTCCGAGATTATCTCCTACAAACATGACTATATTATTATTTTTAGCAACGGCATCTACTCTGGCTTGCTTAGATGAACTATCTGTCTTAACTAATACATGTTCTTTATCTGCGCTAGGTAATCCTAGCTTTTTTAAGTTCTCTATTGTCGCATCTTGTTCTGCGGTACTTCTATTACTAATATAGTATATTTGTATTCCTAGATTTTTTACTGTATTTAAAAATATATCTGCTCCCGGAATTGTTGTAGCTTTTTCTTTTAGTACCCAAGCTGTCCATCTTTCTTCACTATATGACTTTCCTTCTAAGTAATCACCTATTTCACTTCCGTAATTATTTAATACTGTTTCGTCAAGGTCAAGAACAACTGCCATGGGTTTATTTCCTTTATAATTTTTAGCTATACTTTCTATTCTTTCCGTAGCTACGTTATATGCCTGGTATTGAAGTGCCTCAACTTCTCCACTAATATACTGATATTGAAGCGCTGATGCAGTTCCATCAAGATATTTTATTGGCTCAGCTGCCTGGACCTTTGCTCCCATAAGCATTCCAAAGATGCTTAATCCTAATAGCAGGCTCATTACTTTTCTTTTTACCATTTTTTCTCTCCTCATAAAATAATTAATAAATATATTTCTATATAAAACCAAAGAAGATCCGACTTATAATATTTAGTATGATCATTAATTTCAAAAATTAGCAAACATATAAATAAAGTACGAATCTTCTTTGGTTTCTTATATAATTAATCCTATTTATCTGATTTTACAATTGTCTCAAGTGCAACTTCCATCATATTTGTAAATGTTAATTGTCTTTCTTCTGCACTTGTAACTTCTCCAGTTACAAAATGATCACTTACTGTAAGTAGGGCTAACGCGTTAACTCCAAATTTAGCTGCAATTGTATACAATGCTGCTGCTTCCATTTCTACTCCTAAGCATCCAAACTTAGCCCATTTCTTCCAGTCTTCAGTATCATCACCATAAAACACATCTGAGCTATATATGCTTCCGACCTTCGGATCAAAACCTTTTTCAACTGCAATATCATAGGCAGGTTTTAATAAATCGAAACTTGCTGTTGGAGCAAATGTTCTTCCTTGGAATCTTACTAAATTTAAATTTGAATCTGTTGAAGCTGACATAGCTATTATAAGATCTCTAACTTTAACTTTTTCACTATATCCGCCACAAGTTCCAACTCTTATAAGGTTCTTAACTCCATAACTTTGAATTAATTCATTAACATATATTGAAATTGATGGTATCCCCATTCCTGTTCCTTGAACAGAGACTCTTTTTCCTTTATATGTTCCTGTAAAACCATACATTCCTCTAACTTCATTATAACATACTGCATTTTCCAAAAATGTTTCCGCGATAAATTTTGCTCTTAAAGGATCTCCTGGTAATAATACGCTTTCTGCAATAGCACCTTCTGGTGCATTAATATGAATACTCATTGTATACCTCCAATTTATTTAATTTACAATTTTCCTAATGCATCTTTTTTAAAAGCTCCTGGTAAAATATCATCCATGTCTTTTACCATATACTCTTTTTCATTTTTAGCTATTATTATTTTTACATCTTCATCGCCAAATTCTACAATTACTTGACGACAAATACCACAAGGATATGTGTATTCTTCCAGACTTCCAACTACTGCTATAGCCTTTATTTTTGTTTCTCCCTCTGATATTCCTTTAAATATACCGGTTCGTTCAGCGCAATTTGTAGCTCCAAAAGATGCATTTTCTATATTACATCCTCCATAAATCTTTCCACTTTCAAAAAGTACTGCTGCTCCCACTTTAAATTTAGAATAAGGTGAATAAGCTCTGTTTCTATACTCTAAAGCTGTCTTTATAAGTTTTTCATAATCCATAAAATTCCACCCCTTAAATCATTTCACATTTTGCAGCTAACAGTTTCTGCAATTTACAAACTCTTTCTGATATATTTATATATTAATATGCTTTTACCTTCTCGTACTCATAAGTATATATTCTTTTTAACTACATCTTAGTTTGTTCTTTAACTGTAAGGTGTTAACCTTACAGTGTCAACTTCTCTAAAAAGCTTGCTCCATTGTTTATTTTTTCAACCTTTAGTACTTCTGCTACTGTTTGCCCCATGTCTGCAAAAGAATTTCTAGTTCCTAAATTAACATTTTCTTTTAATTGTTTTCCATATGCTAAAAATGGAACATGCTCTCTGCTGTGATCTGTTC
>JAEZKY010000297.1 GCA_023435985.1 Bacillota bacterium
GTCGCACTTTATTTCTTTTCGAGAATAACATCAATTATTTCGTCGCACTTTTTGCAAGATCTAACCTTCTGGCCATTATCAAGAAGCTTTTTAGCCACCTTTGTAGGCTTGCCACATTTGTCACAAATCGTAATGGTTCTAATACCTTGTCCATAGTAAATACCGACTCATATGCTTCAATTTTTTCGAAGCCTTTTTCATCTATCCAAACTTCAACTATCTCTGACTTATTTACCTTCTTTTTAACATCTTTAATGCTGTTATTATTGTTATTCTTTGTTCCTACAATTGCATCAATACCCTGTTCTATGCAATGATTAATCCAAACGGAATTGCAGGCAAGAGTATCATAAACTACAACATCAACTAAATTTTTATGAACACTTCCTACATCTGTAAGCAGTCTTTTTGCTACATTTTGTTCTCCTTCACCCTTTGATGCAGAATCTTGTCCTACCCTATAATTCTCAAAGTCAATAACAAGCTTTTGCCCATCTCCTACTATTGACATTACGGCTCCACTGTGAAAACAATGAGTTTTATTCCTCAAACATTCTGGACAACTTTTCTTATTACTTCCAAAGAATTTCGTTCCATCTATAGCAGCCACTGTATATCCATCAATTGTTCCATTTTTAAAAACTTTATTTTCTACTGCCCTTTTTATTATATATTCATTTATTTCTTTAAAACCCTTAATATCAATGGCTTTAAGAGTATCTCTAATAGTATCGACAAATGGTAGCCTTGTACCTCTAGGAAATAGTTTGCTGAATTCATTATTTTTAATCATCAGATTTAATTCATTAAAACTTTTTATTCTAAGTAAAAAGCCTAAAAGTACAAGTGTTACAACCTTTGTGGTATCATATGTAGGATTAATTCTTCCATCTGTTAATTCATTTAATCCATCATCAATATTGTAAACATTCTTCATATATTTTACTAATTTTGCAAAGTAATTTTTTCTCAATTACAAAACCTCATTTCAGTTAATAGCTTAACAAAAATGAGGCTTCATTTATAATGAAAATTCTCTGAATTTGATACACTTTTTAAATTGCGAAAAACACTAGTAATATTAATGGACTTAAAATTTAGAAGCTAAACTGCTGCTCGAAACAATGACTTCACAAGTAATGTAGCTCTATAGCAAATTTTTCGTAGTCAACTTAAATTTATTTTGTATCTTTTTGATAGAAAGAAATCTCTTCTGAATGCAATCATTATACAATCACCACATTAGTCTATTTCTATTTTATTAAATTATGTCTATCAATATTTTTATGCAATTAACAAAATTATGTTCGCTGCTGCTACTAAAATGGTTAAAATTATGTTAACTAATGATATTACAATTAATACTTTTTTCTTGAATTTTTTATATATTAAAAATATAATTCCTTGAGTTATTATAATATGTAAAAGGATAATTATTGCTCCAAATGCAAACTTGGGAATTACAATTCCTTTTTCCTTTTCATAAAATAAAAAAATACCTAATTGATATAAAGCAGTAAACTTTGCTGATAATAGAATACCTAATACAATCGACGCTATATTAATAATACTGTTCTTAAATTTCATTTTATACCTCCATGCTATTTTATGGTTCTGTTAAATAATTATAATATCATCTATACTATTATGATGAATTTTATAAGTTTGGTTTAAATAATAATAAAGCAATAGCTTAAAAAACGCTTATTTTATATCAGCGTAACTTAAGCTTAATACCTTTAACTTAACCAATAAATGCACTGCTTGTACAATCTAACTATTTTGAATCTGCTGTGATTTTGAAGTCATCAACATTCCAATTGTTAGTTTGGTCAATTACAATATACCATAATATGTAATCCTGACCTTCAATCTCAAAATTTTTGAAAGTAGGAACATCTCCATTTACTTTAATTTTATCAGCTTTGGGAGATTTTGATATTCCAAATAAAACGCGAGGTTTCTTATCAGAACTCGTTCCAGAAGCCGCTTTGCTAGGAACAACTTCATTTTCTTTAATTTCCTTTGTTTCTATACTATCTACAAATCTGCATTCCCATCCTGTCACTCCAAATATATTCTTTTTATTGAATTCAACTTCACAAAATTCTCCACTATCAGCTACGTAAAAAATAATAGGGCTATCTCCAACCCATATAGTTTCAACAATATTTTTTATAGCTTTATCACTAAGACTAATATGTTTTGCTGCTTCCTCAGGCGTGTTATAGTAGCCTCCAAACTCTACATTAAAAATAACATATAAAATGATGATAATTATAAATCCTAATTTATAAATCTTTTTTCCCATTACGTCACTCCTTTGAAATTTCATCAATTATTTTACTTGCTTTATTGACAATAGCACACAGTTGTGGATAAAATACTGCAATTGTACTTTCAAAATACTCCCTACTTTTACTTATTTCATTTTCTTCCTTAGAAATTAATCCTAAGTAAAAATAAGTATTTGCCATAAAATTTTTTTGATAACTCTTAGCCTTATATCTTTCAATTTGAATATCTAGTAATTCTTGTAATTTCATCCGACTTCTCAAAACATCGTTGTTAAAATAATCATCAATTGCCATACATAATCTTATTCCAATATTCTGCTTTACTTCTTGATTTTGCTGATTAATTTGCTCATCAATTTTGCTTAATAGAATTCTTCCTTCTTTAATTCTATCTAGTATATAAAAATTTAAAATCATGTTACAAATCGTACCAACTGAGTAATTTGAAAAATCCATTTCTATTGAATTAACTACCTCTTCAATTCCATTCCATTTTCTTAATCTGCTCATTGCCTTTAGTTTTTGAAATCTAAACACATTTTTTCTTTTTACTGACTTAGATTTTTGAATATATTTATCAACAGTTTCTATAAATTTTTCAAAATTATTTTTATTAATTAATCTATTTAGATATGCAACCCTAACCGCTGGTATAAAAAGTATTATTATACCAATAAGCAAGTACAAACTTAAAACTATCTTAAGAATTTTATCTACATTTACTATTTCCATATTTCACCTTCTATATAATAGTATTTTCTGGTTTTAATGTTATTAATATCTCAAAATTATAAACAGGTTATCAATGGAAAAAAATTAATCTTTCCACTGATAATTTTTTATTAATGCCTTTAGCTTGATCTGTTTATGCTTTAGATGCATATCGTGACGCTACTGCTAACGCACTTTCAATTACCTCAACAAACATGGCGGCTTGTTCTCCCAATGGTGCTAATAGCGCTGGAATGTCCATACCGTCAGTCGCAAGAGTTAATGCAGTTGCTATTGCAGTAATTGTAATTAATTTAATATACTCCTTCTTAATACTAACTTTCAAATCTACTTTTGGTCCTCCTTTTTCACTTGGAGTATACGACGCCTCTACGAAAACAGTATCCTCTAAAAACTTAACTGAGCAACCTACTTGCACCTTATAACCATGACCACTTATTGACGCACTTCCTGTCAATTGTCCACTTGTATTTAAATCAATCTCACCGCCATTTGGAATACTGACTTGGAACTCATCCTCAGTTGCATTAGCTATAGCTGAACTATTAGTGAGCATGGTAACTTTTAGTTCAGCTGTAAGTGTCAACCCAGGCACCTTATCTAAAGTCCATGTTCTTCCCTTCCCTCTTTCAAGACTGAAACCATTTTCTAATGCAAAATCATATAAGAAATTTCCATCTCCTTCTTTATAATTAAGACTTTGCTTTACTCCATCAGAATTTAAATAGTACCAATTCCCATCACTGTCTTCTTCCCACTTATCCGTTACCATATGACCATCGGAATCAAAATAGTACTCATTTCCGTCTATACTTTGCCATCCTGTTTGCATTACACCACTGCTTGGATCAAAATAATACCATTTGTTATCATCTTCCATCCACCCTGTTTTCATTTTACCATTTAGATTATAATAATACCAATTATCGCTACACTTTATCCAGCCTGTGATCGTTTCTCCCATATTACTATTATTGCCCTTAGTAGGGTCCCATTCACCATCAGCATTTACATAATATTCACCAATCCAGGTATCATGAGCCATAGATCCATTGTCATCTCCATAAAAATAGTTCCAGCTATCACCATACTTTATCCAGCCTGTTGCCATTTCCCCAGTAGAATAGAAATAATATGTGTCACCACCTATATCATTCCTGCCTGTTGCCATTTCGCCACTAGAATTTAAATAATACCAATTACCGTTATCTTCTATCCACCCTGTCTTCATTTTTCCATCTTCATCAAAATAATACCATTTATTATCTATTTCTTTCCAGCCTGTAGCCGCTGTTCCATCAGAATTATCATAATAGTAAATTACATTACCATCTTTGTCTTTTTCTTTTTCCCAGCCTTCACCTTTTACCCAATCACCGTCATCATTTAAATAATATCCATCGACTGTTCTTCCCCATGCCATAGATCCGTTTCCATACAAATAATACCAGCCATCACCATCATTTACCCAACCTGTTGCCATTTCACCAGTAGAATAAAAATAGTACCAATCACCATCTATATACTGCCAGCCTGTTGCCATTTTGCCATTATCATTAAAATAGTACCAGTTATCACCATCCTGCATCCAACCTGTTGCCATTGTTCCATCAGAATAGTAATAATAATAGCTGCCATCATCTTCTTCTACCCATCTTGCTTCATTATCTTCCATATTACTTATCCCCCCCTTCTCCTAAAGGAGCATAAGTTTCTCTGCTACTTCCATTAATTATTACATTATTTCCTTTGATATAGAAATCACCTTCTATTGAAACTTTATGTGAGTTATTTCTTTTCATCAATAATATCTGGCTTTGAGCTTTTATTTTTACTCTTTTTTGTGTTTTGAGTGTTATTTCTCCGTATGCATTTAATTTCAATTTCTTTGGACTTTTAATATGAACTCCTTTTTTGTCGTTAAAGCTTATACTTATATTTTTTCTGCTTCCAGCCTTTATACTTAATTCTTCTGGAAGCATTGCTATCTCATTTCCGCTTTCAGTCTGAAAATATCTATTTGCTGGATCTGATGTTTGTGTGCAGGTATCTCCATTTTTCCTTACGCAGCCTATGACTATTGGAGTTTCGGTTTCTTCATTTGGGAAATAAAGCCTTGCACTTTCTCCTTGTAATGGCATTGAATACATTATGTTTACTGAAGGTGGGGCATAATTAAACCAGTAGGCTGTACCTTCATCCTGATTTCCATCTATGTTTAAATTAAGCTTTACCTGCTCCTTTTGCGTTGCGATGACTTTACCTTCTAAAGTTGCTCCTTTTAGAAGTTTATTGTAAATTATTCTTTGCCATACTCCATCTTTTCTGCACAGCTTGTACTTATAAAAGATTTCTTCTTTATCTCTATAAGCTTCATATTCTCTTACATATAAATTCTTTTGCTTATAATTAATTTTTGAACCTATTTCAAAAATATCTTTTTTCTCTATTTCATAATAAAAGAAATCTGTATCATCATAGCCTGCATCATAGCCTCCTGCTTCATGAAATCCCTTAATATCTTTATAGACATCATAATCTATATTATCGTCTAATTCATAACTTTGATTATCGGCAATTCCAAAATTAAACATGCAGTTTAAATTTATTATATTACAGTATAGTTCTGAATTTAATTCACTGACAATTCTCTTTAAAAACTCCCAGTCTGTTTCTTTATATTGAAATAATGGCTTATTAATTTTTTCTCCTTTTCCTACATTCTGACTGAAGGGGAAACCTGAATAATCTTCTAATATTTTACCTATAAGAGCATCATAGGTCATATTAACATTTTGAAAGGATCTGCTATTTTTCTTTATGTCTAGTTTTGAGCTTGAAGTTAAGGCTTGAATTTCTAAATAATAAACAGAATTTACATTTGTTGTTTTAACACTTTTAACTATTCCATAAAATAATCTTGTGCTGCTATTTTCATCGACTTCGTTTATATCAACGGTTTCTTCATCCTTTGTATTTTCTGTTTCCTCATAAACACATATTTCATCATATAAATTTTATACACACGCAAAAAATTCCCCAAAATAACTTTAGGGAATATTAAGAGAATTCTTAGTGCTTTAGCATCTAGAACGTACACGATAAATCTATAATACTACTATAATTCTTTACATCTAATAAGTTTTTTATTTCACTTCAATGACTTGTTTTGCCAAAGACTGCATTTCAGCCTTATTAATTTCACTATTTTTGTTCAAATCGAGTTCCTCCTGAGAAAATTGTCCCTTTGAATATCGTTCGAGTGTTGCTTTCATTTCCTCATCTCCATCTTTTACAAGAAAATTGCCACAAATTTTTATCCATTTCCATTCCTTTTTGTCAACCAAAGCTTTTGCCACACCCACAAATAAAGGTTGTTCTTTTGGGCTAGTTTTAGAAATCTGATCAATAAATATACTGTTATATTTGCTATTGTCTACACTATATAATAGTGAATTATAAATCTTATAGCATCTAATATGCTCAGTATTTATTAATGTTTCTAAAGATTCTTTTTGAAGTTCTCCATGAAGAACAAAATAATCTACTTGTTCTTTAGTACCAAAATCTGTAATTGTAACATCTGTTTCTTGATTAGGAAAATTCTTTGCTTCAAATTCTATTAAGAACTTATCTCCTAGACTGCTTGTCAGCGTTTCTTGCTCTATAGAAATATTTCCATCAAGTGAATGTTCTACAGAATACTTGAACATGAAGTAAAAAACAATTATTACTAATATGAGTAAGCTTAATGTTATTATTCCTATCTTCTTTTTTAAACTCATTTCATATTCCTCCTTACTTTTGCTTTCATTATTCATTCTGCACTTTTTCCCATATATAATCAGTAAAAGCATCTCTAGTAGCATAAGCCTGGTTCTCAGAGAAGTATTTTCCGTCAAGCAATGGCCATCCTATGCCATAGTAATCGCCCTCCGTGTAATAATTTACCCATACCTGAAAATTAAGCTTATCTGAACTCCCAGCTACATTTTTAACAAAATCTGAATATCTTGTATTAACTCCAGAGCTATAGTAATCTCTTAATGCACTACCTAGTGAAGTAGAAGATCCTAAAAGACTATTAATATTTACTGCATCTACATCATCAAGTAAATCAGTCGTTGAAAATGAATAATTATTATCTCCAATTGTATTCTTTGTTTCATTATATACTGTATCATAATCACATGAATCATTTGTTTTTTTCTTCACGTCTAGCATAAGGGTTTGCAAGTCTCCAGCCCAACCACATAAATTATTTAGATGCTCTTCAGGCATAAACTGAGATTGCAATTCTTTCATAAAACTTGTTCCATCTTCCCAAGATGTATTATGTAGAAGTCCACCCAATGTAGCTGCAAAGTGTTTAAGTTCTATTCTTTCACCTGATTTAGGATCAATTATATTTACATCACCTGAAAAGTACTGTTCGATGTTAGGGTCATTTTCTCTAACATAATTAATAAAATTCTCATCTATTTTCCCAGCTACAATATCCCAATTAGGTTGTCTGTAGTCTTTATTGAATTGTCTAATGTACATCATTACTAGTTCATTGCTTGTCAATGTTTTATCATTTGCATACTCATCTGCAATTGAACATAATGCATCAATATTTGAGAATAGTGTATCATTAATATCACTCGTATCCTGAGAATCACCACTATCACCATCATCATTAGGCTCCCATTCACCATCATCACCTAAATAATATCCATCGATTGTGGTATCCTTTGCCATAGATCCTTGCGGATACAAATAATACCAATTACCTTGATCATAAAGCCAACCTGTTACAACCTTTCCAGTATCATCAAGATAATACCACCAGCTATCTACATACTTCCATCCTGTTCCTGTAATCATTTTTCCACTAGAATTTAAATGATATCCACCTTCTGTATCATTACTTTCCATACATCCATTGTCATCCAAAAAATACCATCCAGTATCATCTTCCACCCATCCTGTTGCCATTGTACCATCTGCTTTAAGATAGTACCAGTTACTACCATCCTGTATCCAGCCTGTTTTCATTTCTCCATCTGAAAAATAATACCATTCTCCACTGTATTCGTCTTTTATCCATCCTGTCCCATCAACTATGTTACCATAATTATCTATATCAAAACCATCCTGTGTATCATTCCTTTTCATTGATCCATAAGGATAATTATAATAATGAAAGGTATCTCCAATCTTATTCCATCCTGTAACTGCTTTTCCATTATTAGGTCCTATATAATAGTAAAAATGATCACCATTACCGTCTATTATTTCTTTCGAACCTTCATCTTTTGTCCATTGACCATCATTATTAACATAACATCCCTCAACCATTGTATCATATGCCATTGACCCATCGCTATAAAAATAGTACCAGTAACCATCTAGCTCCTGCCACCCTGTAGCCATTGTACCATCAGAATAGTAATAATAATAAATTCCATTGTCTTTTACCCATTCGCTCATATTATCTATCCCTCCCCTCATTCTTCAAAAGGAGCATAAGCTTCTCTGCTACTTCCATCCATTATTACATTATTTCCTTTTATATAGAAATCACCTTCTATTGAAACTTTATGTGAGTTATTTCTCTTCATCAGCAATATCTGGCTTTGAGCTTTTATTTTTACTCTTTTTTGTGTTTTGATTGTTATTTCTCCATCTGCATTTAATTTCAATTTCTTTGGACTTTTGATATGAACTCCTTTTTTGTCATCAAAGCTTATGCTCATATTTTTTCTGCTTCCAGCTTTTATACTTAATTCCTCTGGAAGCATTGCTATCTCATTTCCGCTTTCAGTCTGAAAATATCTATTGGCTGGCTCTGAGGTTTGTGTGCAAGTATCTCCATTTTTCCTTACGCAGCCTATAACTATTGGAGTCTCGGTTTCTTCATTTGGAAAATAAAGCCTTGCACTTTCTCCTTCTAATGGCATTGAATACATTATGTTTACTGAAGGTGGGGCATAATTAAACCAGTAAGCTGTACCTTTATCTTGATTTCCGTCTATGTTTAAATTAAGCTTTACCTGTTCCTTTTGCGTTGCGATGACTTTACCTTCTAAAGTTGCTCCTTTTAGAAGTTTGTTGTAAATTATCCTTTGCCATACTCCATCTTTTCTGCATAGCTTGTACTTATAAAAGATTTCCTCTTTATCTCTATAAGCTTCATATTCTCTGACATATAAATCCTTTTGCTTATAATTAATTTTTGAGCCTATTTCAAAGATATCTTTTTTCTCTATTTCATAATAGAAAAAGTCTGTATCATCATAGCCTGCATTACTTCCACCTGCTTCATGAAAGCTCTTAATATCTTTATAGACATCATAATCTATATTATCGTCTAATTCATAGCTTTGATTATCGGCAATTCCAAAATTAAACATACAGTTTAAATCTATTATATTACAATACATCTCTGAATTTAATTCACTGACAATTCTCTTTAAAAACTCCCAGTCTGTTTCTTTATATTGAAATAATGGCTTATTAATTTTTTCTCCATTTCCTACATTCTGACTGAAGGAGAAACCTGAGTAATCTTCTAATATTTCACCTATAAGAGCATCATAGGTCATGTTAACATTTTGAAAGGATCTGCTATTTTTCTTTATGTCTAGTTTTGAACTTGAAGTTAAGGCTTGAATTTCTAAATAATAAACAGAATTTACATTTGTTGTTTTAACACTTTGAACTATTCCATAAAATAATCTTGTGCTGCTATTTTCATCAACTTCGTTTATATTAACGGTTTCTTCATCCTTTGTATTTTCTGTTTCCTCATAAACACATATTTCATCTTCTGTGGAAGCTTTTATAGCAGAATCAAAATTTATACTTTCATCTATTAAACATTTTAAGTATAGATAACCATGCTCATTAGGCTTATTTTCAATTTTTATATCTACTATTTTCATTAACTTATATGGTGATTTTACCCTTAGTTTATGAATCTCTCCCATCTATTTCCCTCCCTTTAATCTCTTAAGTTTTTATTCCTGACCATCTGTAATAAACCCTATTACTCCTCCATAGGCACATATTAAAACTGAAGCTGTAGTTAATGCTCCTGCTCCTTCAATTAATGTATCTTCCTTAGCGTTCATCCACTTGTTTAATATCATAATCTGACACTTTTTTGTTCTTTCATCGCTGCCATTTGAAGGGCAGCTTCCTCTGCATATTCCAAAAGTTCCTATATTTGAACCTATTATATTATCATTTTCATTCATTATTGGATTTCCATTTGAATAAGCACCATGACTTACAGGCAGATTTATTCTTTTTATCTCATTTCCCTTATTACATATCATCTGTGCTCCTCTGACTACATAGGCTGTACCAATTTCCAACTTTATCATCTCCTATTTTGATTATGCATTATCATAAACTTCTAATCTTTTTAGACTCATTCCCTTAAATTCTCTTCTAAGCAGACTTTCTGCAACCTCTAATCTTACTACTATAAGAGTTTTTTCACTTTCCTTTATTTTAAAAATCTTCTTATTCTTAATTTTCTCTTTGTCTAATATAATTTTTTTTACTATCGTCTTATTTAAATTTAATTCTGCTTTTTCACTTAAACACTCTAGCTCTTCAAATATTGGCATATAATAGTTGCCTTGTTTCTTATACTGCAAATCTATAAGCGGAACAGTTTTAAACAGAATTCCTGGATCATACTTTTCAATTATTTTCTTCATTTCTTCTGAGACCAGGAATAAGTTTCTATCTAAAATGTCTAAAAACTCTGTTTCCTCATGACATTTAACATTAAATATAAGAATATCCTCAATCTTATGAGCATTTAATAAATTTATATTTCTAATATCTAATTTACTAAATACATCCATTAGCACTGGTGTATTTGTATATTCTTCATCCTGCTTTAATAAAAAATAATCCATGTTTTTTCCTTTCTGATAAAATTCAGTTATGATTTTTTATCATTTATTTGAATTGAAGCATCCATATATTCACCTGCCATAATGACTATATCTTCTTTCTTTTTCATTTCTCTATATGAAGCACATTCTAAAAAGCTTTTAAGTATTCCTCTGATTATGTTTAAAGCTACGTTGTTATATTTATTTGCTTCTTTAAGCTTTATATCTTCTATATCCTTTTCCTTAATGGTTCTTAAGTATTCTCTTTTCTTCTCCGAAAGCTCTTTCATATGCTTAAAAAGAGGTTCATAAATAAAGTTTAAATCTATATTTATTGAACATTCTTCTTTATCTAAAAACCACTTTTCATCATATATATCAATTCTCCATTCCCCCTTATCTTCAAGAATACTGGTTCTAAGCATTGAAAAATAAATATACTTTATTTCTTCCTTTAAATCTTTTTCTTGAAATAAAATAGCTTCTTTACATACAGAATCAAATTTTGAAGTTAGCTCCTCTTTTATGCTATCTTTATTTTCATTATATTTTTCAAGAATGTTTTTTAATTCTTCCTTATATCTATTCTCTACATATTTTTCCTTAAATTCTTTTAATACCTTATCTTTATCAGCTCTTATTATCATCGCTTTAGCACCTGTGAAGTTCTTTACTCTTGAACGTTCACTTTTCCTCCGCTCATTGTTACATCATCTTTTATTATCATGCTTGCACCTGATTGAGTTAAACTAATTCCTTTATGACCTTTAATTTGCACCTTAGCTCCGCCATTTATTTCTATGTCATCTTTAGCATCTAGTATTATCTTTTTATTACTATTTACTTCTATGCCACCGTCATCAGTCATTCTCATAAGAAGACTTCCATTTCCTATTATTTCAACAGAACCTGGACTCATAACTATTTCTTTTCCATACTTTGTGCTTATGCTCTTTACAGATGGGTCACTTCGTTTACTATCATCAATTCCGTCATAATGCATTGAGCTTATTACATATGCATGTTTTTCTTCATTGTCCGGGAAATATAATCTAACTACATCTTCAACTTCAGGCATACAATACCAGCCTGTCCCATCTGGCTGTGAAAATATAGTTGAAAACTCAAACCATCTTGCAGAATTTTTATCTGTTGGGCTTCCATCTATTTCTAGTGAAACCTTAACCTTATCCTTTTGAGTATCTAAAACTCTTCCTTGAAGTGATAGACCTACCATTTTGTCGTTATATACTCTATTTACCTTCATTCCATCTTCATCTCTTAATATGTATTTACTAGTGATTACTCCACCTTCAAGCTCTGTTTCATCTCTATATACTAAAAGTGTTCTACCTTTAAAATTAACTTTGTTATATAACTTCATTAACTTATTAGTTGTTATTTCATAACTTACTAAGTTTAAATCATTTATTTCATAAGCTTCATTAGCTGTTTTCTTATTATATTCCTGCAAGCCTTTTTCTATGGAATAGTTAAATTCGTCAATATCATAAACTACACTTTCTCCTGCTCCGCCTATGGAATATTTTATTCCTGTCATTCTGCATTCTGGCACTAGTGCAACATTGAAATAAGATGCTATTCTCTTTAAGAATTCCCAATCTGTTTCCTTATATTGAACTATTAGTCCATCTATTTTAGTTCCATTAGTGATGTTATCTACCATTACTAAATCACCATAGCTTGTATTTTTCTTCTTGAAAATCTCACCATAAGTAAGCTTTGTATCTTGGTATGAGCCGCTGACTTTTCTTATGTCCATTAAAAAAGTCTTACTTAATGCTTCCACCTCTAAGGTTCTTACGTCATTTTGAGCTTTTATGCCGATCTTAGTTACATATCCATTAAATAAAACTGTTATATTTCCCTCATCATCCTTTAGTGACACATTAATAGTTTCCTCTGCTTCTGCATTTTCAACATATTTATCTGCATTTTCATCGCTTATAATTCCACTAAGCCTAATCTTTGAGTGTTCATTTAATTCATTAATTATTTTAAGCTTTGTTAACTTTTGAAATTTATAAGGCTCAACTATAATATCACCTTGACCATACACATATTCTTCACTCATTAATTTTCCTCTCCTTTATCTTCTTTTATTACTTTTATAGTTTTAATAACTTGAAAAGCAGTGTCTCTCCATTCTCCGTATCTAGCATATGGACACATAAATGTCCCTATTAGTGCTTTACCTTCAAATTCAAGAAGAAACATTAAATTGCATATTGGCTCATCTATCGTATAGCTTTTAAATTCAAAAAAGCCTATATTTTTAGAATCAACTTCTATTACACCATCTTCATAAAAGACATTTATGGGATTAGAATTCTTCGCTCCATCTTTTATTTTATCTTTTACTTTCTCAACACTTCCTTCATCTAAGGGTTTATCAATAATTTTAAAAGTTATACGAGTATCTCCCTTTTCATCGCATTTTATTGTGTCAGGTCCATCTTCTGTCGGATAATTTAGTGTTCTTGCTTCATCTGGCATGTCCTCAAAATCCTTTGGGATATACATCTTTAGCTTTCCTTCAAAAAGGTCTGTTTCTTCAAATTCATAATACCTGTTCCCAATTTTAATTGGCTTATCTTTAATATCTTTTCTTGCTTCTTTGGCTTCCACTGCATTTATGAAATCCAAAATTTTCTCGTCAACCCATTCTGCCATATATCCTCTCCTCCTTTAATTTCACTTATAACTTTTATACATTCAAATTTTTATCAAAAGTTTCATTATTCATTTCTTCTAATTTTAAGTTTTTATGATAATGTATAGTTCCTCTTATACCTTGAAAATAACCTATTATAAAAATAAACATTATTACTAAACCTCCTAAACCTCCTATTCTTCCATTACTAAATATAATAATAGCCTTATTTATAATGTAGTAAGTAAATAATATAATTGCACATACTCTGCTTTTTTTATTTATCCCGAAAGCTAGCCCAAATACTAGTACTACCTCCATTAACTCAAATAAATCTAAACCTAAATCCCAAATTCCTAAAGTTGATAATATTGTTAGAATCAGTGTTATAACTCCTGATAATATTGCTAAACTATACGTATTTCTTATATGTTTCAATGCTTTCTCATTATCCACTGAGCTTCCCCTTCTTACTTTTAATCTATAAGTATCTTCTTAAATCTTCCATTCCCTCTACGTCCATGGCTTCCCATACCATCTTTTACACTTTTTAATATGTCTGAAAGATAATAATATAGATCTATATTGCTGTAATGTCCCATCTCAATATTTAATTTATAAACTAAATAACTCTGTATTATCTCCTTTTGAATAGCCTCCTTACTTTGAACACACATCATAGCAAAGGAAATATCCCAAGGCTCATTTAAATTGCATTCTAATAGCTCCCTTCCAAATCTTCTTAAAATCTCAGGATTTAAGCTACTGTCTCCATAAGCTGCATATGGTGAATATATTGTATTTACAGTATCGTATTCCGTACCCAAATCTATAAAGTCTGTATGATTACTTCTAAGCTTTGCACCATTTCTTAACTTAAATCTGCATATTTCAATTTCATTTTCTTCAAGATTTAATTCTTCTGATAAACTTATTTCTGTAGAATTTATTTTAAAGTCGCTATCCCGCATTTCAGGAAGAAATTTTACTTTTAAAATGGTAAGCTTATTATTACAGGTGTATTCAAGTTCGTTATCTTCCTGCAAAATATAAATCACATCATTGTACTTTATTATTCCCTTTGATATTTTTATGTAATTATCAAAAACCTCTAAATCACATCCAGAAATTATCCCATCAGAATATCCCTTAAACTGTGCATCAAAAAACTCTCTCGGAAAATCCCTAAGCTCTTCAAGCATTTCAATCTTCAAAAGCCGTCCACTATTAAAAAGTGGATATCTATTTTCAAACACCTTTCTCCCTCCTTTTCCTCAAAACCCTCTCAGTCCGCATTTTACAAGTAAATTCTGAAGAATATATATTCTAGTATTCTCAAGAATAAATATTCTTCAGAATATTATTCTTTGTAATATATGTCTCAAAATTTCTTAATATAAATATAAGAACCCTACATGAATTTATCATCTCAACTATAACTCTATGAACTTAAGTTCATACTAAACCAGAAATCTTATACATTTTTCTGCAACAGGCATTTGAAATTGAGCTGATGAAGGTTCTTAATGAGAACTTGTTCCATTTGTTGCTTGTCCTGAACTTGCTTCAGGAGCATGCAGGAATGGTTGCAAGCTCTCATTTAGAACTTTCCAGCGAAAATTTCTTAAGTCCTGTGGAAGAACAATGTCTCAGATTTCGGTATTCAGTCATGAACTTAATTACTTAAGTCCGTCAAAAAAGTTTCTCTCCCACTTGTCATTTTCAAAGTAGAAGAAGGTTTCTTTTCCTATATATAGTTCTTCTTCTTTTCTTAAGATAGCTAGTACATAAAAGCCCCATAGCTCCTCTTCTTCCCATACAAAAAATTTCACTTCATTATTTTCTATATTATCTGTTTCATGCTGGCTTATATTTGAATATCTCTGACCAATTATCTTTGCGTCTGTCTTTTCTAATTCTTCTTCATTAAATTGATAATTGTATTCGTATTTTACGTTGTCATTATTATCCTTTAGATATAATTTAAGAAGAATTCTATCCATAAATCTTGATATGAAGCCTTTATTTATTTCTCTGCCTTTAATTAAAGTCTTTTGTTCTCCTGTATGAGTATAGGCTGTTAAAACATATGGAAGCGTTGGAGTCTTGCTTTCTATATTTATATCTGCATAGCCAAAGTTTCTTGCATATAGATATTTTAGTGAACCTTTAAGACATGCAAGCTTTAACTCGTATTCTTCCTTAGTCTCTTTTTTACTTTTATTAACTTCAATTATTCTGCCTGGTATAAATTCTTTTAAAGCATCTCTAAATATATCTACCTTACAGGATTGTCCTGTTAATTTAATAAGGGAATAGTCATATAACTCATCATTTTCATATAATTTTTCTAAGAATTTCTTTATTATGTTATAAACATCGCCCTTTATTAAGGTAGTTATCTCATATATGCTAAGTGAAAGACTTGGTGCTTCTTTCACTACCTGCAGGCTGCCTTTATTCATATAGGAAAGTTTCCATTTATCAAAGTTAATTATATTTTCACCCTTTAATTTTTCATCCTTTGGTGTTAGTTTTACCTCCAAAAGCTCAGGATTTGCAAAGAATATTTTTTTAACTTCTTCTGCTAAATCAAATAAGAAATAATAATTGTTTCTAACCTTGCAGTAATCTTCCTTACTTCTTGTTTCATATAATTGAAATTTTGTTGGAATTATAACTTCTGCTCTTTCATATTCTTCATTTAAGGTTTCATATAATTCATTTATTCCGTTCTTATCTACAAATCTAAATACATCTATTTTAAATTCATCTATTATAGCTTTTTTTATGCCGTCTTCTCCATCCATTAAAGCATTTGCCATTAATATTTTTATAAACTGAAGGATTCTAAAGGTTAAATTATTTCCTCCAAAATCTGTATCACCATTCTCATAGGAGGTTTCTATATCCAGCTTATAAGCTACCCTGCTATTGGTTATGCTGAAGCTGCAGCCTGAAAGATCTGTAGTTCCTCCACCGCAGTCTATAATAAGAGCTTTATACCACTCACCTTGTACATATTTCTTCTTTTCTATTAATTCAGATATGGTGTTATAAAGTACAGCAACACTTTCTTCTAATATATTTGCATTTTCAACTGTATAATCGCTTAAGATATCCTTAAATAAAGTATGAAATTTATATTTCTGCTTTGATGGACAAGATATATAAATATTCTTGAATTTACATTTAAATCTCTGCTGTGCTAAAGATATAATGTAATTTAAATAAGCTTTTATGATATCTTTTCTTTTTATAAAAGTAGTTTTTTCTTTTATATCAATTACTTTTTCTTCTTTTTCAAAATCACTTATCCATCTTTTTATGTCATAAAATAAGCTCATACCATCATCTATATATCTTCTTCTCGATTCAATAATGGCATCATATCCAAAGACATATTCTATCTCATCTTCTTTTATATTTTTAACTCCTACAATACTCGGTATAAGAGGCGTTATTTCCATATCCTTTTTAGTTTCATTGATTATTTTTACAAATTTTACTTTGTCCTCTTCATAATCTGAGTATTCACGACTTTCGGTTAAGTTCTCATTTAATCCTGGAAATATTTCTTTATCTATATAAATACCAGCTGTTGTATTTGACGTACCAAAATCAATAGCCAGCGGCATCTTTGTCTCTTTCAATTCCTTTACTTCAAATTGTAGTATTGGTAAAGCTGTAAATTTAATTGAATAATCTACTTCGATAGTATCACCTTCATAGGTGTCATAAAGAAGCTCTGAAGCTTTTTCTGAAAAGAATAAAAGGCTATAGTTCCTGCTTTCTGCTTCCTTTGCTTCTACTGTTTCACCCTTTGTTAAGAAGTACTTTTCCTCATTATTTTGTACTATTTTTTTCACATTAAATACAGTGCAGATTTTATAGTGATTATCAACTAAAAGTACATTTCCTTCTTCTATTTTTTCCTTGCTCTTTAAAACATAATTATCATAAATATCGAGGGCTAAATTTTCATAAAGTGTAATTTTCCCTGGATAGTCTATATCATTATTTGTAACTATTTCTTTTTTACTTCTCTCTAAAAGCCTTTCTATTCTTTCAATTCCACCAACTAAGTAATTATTTATTAGTTTACTTTCTTTTTCCCCTCTATACTTCATTATGAGTCTTATTAATTCTTCTTTATCAAGAGGATTTATTATGCTCTTAACGAGCTTTTCTTTGTTACATATTTCTCTTAGCTGAAAAGTATTCATAAGTCTTAAGTCTTTTTCTTTATACTTATTCTTTTTATTTTCCTCTTCATTCACCTTATGTAGCTTGTATGAATATAAACTCATCTTGTCCTCCCATTTACAAATGCTTTTCTGGCATTTTAATTAATACTAAAATCAAAGGTATTACTCAATCATAACTATTTCATTTATCTTCATGGTATTCTCTAATCCTATAATTCCAAAATGCTTGTCCCAAAATATCAGCGGCTTCATGTTTATAGGTAAAAAAGTTTCAACTATAACATTAATTTTAGTTTCAAGTTTCTTCTCTTGGTATTCATCTAAGTAAATATAAGCATTTTTAGGTCTTTCCTTACTTATATAGATCACACTATTTACAAAAATTTTTCTTAAGACTTCTTTAAATAATTGAAGAGATATTCCAGCTCTGTATATAGTGATAAAACCATTTAATAAAACATCTAATTCTTCTTTTTCAAAGCATAGTATATCTTTTGCAAGCTTTTCTCCAAATACTGAATTTAAAATATCCTTAAACAAGAATTTCTTATAAAATTCTGTCTTGCATAATCCCATTTTTAGGTCTAATTCTCCTAAATAATGTAGCAATATATCTAAGAGAACCTCTCTGAGTTCTTGGCTTTCTTCTATATTAATATTGAATAAATCTTTAAAAATCTCATAAAACCTATAGTATTCATTTACTTCTATTACATTATCTTCTGGCAGTGAAGTTAAATTAAGGTCGTTAAGAGAAATCTCCATATAAGGACTGCTCATTTTTGCATGTACAAACTTTACATCTTCTCTTTTTATATTTTGCTTATCTGCCTTTAACAGCATCTCCCAAATATAATTCATATTAATCTTCCTTCGCACTTATATTCTGGATAAAGCAATTGAATTTCTGATACTAGGAAACTTAGAATATCCTTGTTTAAATAATTTTCTTTGTTTACTGGTTCAAAATATAAAACAAGAAATTTCTTTATATTTTCTTCTCTTATTTCATCTATTATAAAATCATTTACCTCATAGGTTTGTTTTGATTCCTCTGGATAATTTTCTATAAGCTTAACCTCATTAAAAACTAAATCTTTAGAAACCTTATATGAATTTATGAGTCTTGCAAGTTCTGTTTTAGTTTTTATTGTATAAGGCTTTTCAAAAGCTAATTTATTTGTAAAATTCACTTTTACTTCATTAGTCATAAGCTCGTACTTGTATTTCTTATTCTTATTTTTATGTGAATCCACAACGCATAAAAATCTCCAATCAACTGGCTTGTCTGCATTTGCACATATTATTACAGCTTCCTTTGTAAAGGTAACATAATTAAAATAATCATTTTCTTCATCTACTAAGTACCCATTTTTTGTTCCTTCCTTTACAATAGAAATCTCATGTTCATGACTTACTTTATCTATACATGGCACTGGAAAACCTTCACACTTTAAGCTTAGTTCTTTTATATTCCAAAGTGGCACCATATCATATTCTATGAATTTAGCATATTCTCCAAAGTCAACTTCGATAGTATTTATATTTTCATCCTTATTAATATTGCCTTCTATTCCTGTTAAAACTACATCTGCAAATTTATAAATATATGGATTATTTAACGTAGTCCAAGGAATATTATTCTTTATAAAGCTTTTATATAGCTTGCTTATTTTATTAATATATTGTCTGTTTTCTATTATTTTAAAATCAGCTTTATAAGTCTTCTTGTTTGTTGTTATACGGCCCTTTATATTAAAATCCTTCTCTATAAATTCTTTAAATATTAAATAATCACATTTAAGAAAAACCTTAAAAATATTTTTAGTTTCATTATTTTCAAGTGCCTCTAGAATCTCTGCGACATCATAAGTCTTTTCTTCTACATCTTCAGCTGTCATTGGATATAAGAAATCATCAGTTGCATCTAACTTATCCCTTTTAACTATTGTTGAATAAATATTATATTTTTCTTTTATATAAGGAACTTCATTAAATACTCTTTTTTCTATAGCATTAAGTCTATCCTTTGAATGTTCTTCCAGAGCTTCAAATACGCTGCTCATTATTTTTTTTAATAAGACTCTATCCTTTAAATCTTTTATATCATTTAATTTCTCATAAATTCTCTCATCCATTTTTTCACCTGCGTTTAATTATTTATTTTGTTGCAGTTTGAGCTTGATTTGAACCCGAAGCTGCCGCTGAAGCCTGATCTATAGCTTTTAACTTTTCAGTTACTTGTGATACATCATCAGTATCTCCTATACTTGTATAGGCATCCTTAGCTAAACCATATAATATTTTTGCTGATGTATTATCACCTGCTGCATATTTTTTATCAGCTTCTGCCTTATATTGATCGGCTGCACTTTTTTTATCTGAGGTTTCACCAATTTTTTTATCCATAAGTGCTATTTTATCTACTAATTCATCAGCTAAACTGTTATCTTTTGCTGTTTCAAAGGCCTCTTTAGCTAACTCGTAATACATTTTTGCACTTACATAATCACCAGCTGTATATTTTAAATCTCCATTTTTTCTTAAATCTATCGCCTTAGCCTCACTATCATCTGCTGCCTTCTTATCATCTGCTGCCTTTTTGGCTGCATCATCATCTGCCTGCTTTTTATCAGCTGCTGCTTTATCTGTATCAGCCTTTTGCTGCTTTGCATCTGCTGCTTTTTGATCATAAATCTTTTGAATTTTATCCATAGCTTCTTTCTTTTCATCTTTTAAATTGGAATCCAAAGCTAAATCTTTAGCATCTAAGTAATTTTGAAGAGCACCGTCTAAATCTCCATCATCACATTGTTTATCTGCTAAGGTTAATAAGTCTGAAATCTTGATACATTGTTTTGCTGTATCTATTTTGTTTAATATATAATCCCTTGCTGCATCTTCTGAGTCTCCTGCCTTTTCTAAGGCCAAGGTATATTTATCTAAGGCATCCTCATATTTTTTATCATCTAGAGCTTTATCACCATCAAGTATTATTCCTGTGTATTTATAATCAGCATCTAAAGTTTTTTCATCATCAGGAAGCTTGTACTTTTCTGCTATATCTAAAGCACTCTTATACGATGCATTAGCTTTTTCCATATTGTCCTCTTGAATGTATTCTTCTGCATCCTGTTTATCTTTATTCATTACAGCAATGTCATCAGCCTTCTTATGTTTATATATCATAAATGCCCCTACTCCTATTGCTATAATTAAGAGTAAGAGTATTGAAACTATTATTGCTATTTTTATTTTTTTACTTCTCTTTGGGTCTAGATATGCTTTTTCTACAAAAGTCATAGCTAAAGTATAGTTTTCTATTTCTTTTCCCTGTCTTGATAAAATCATATCTTCAACATTATCAATTACTTCTTTAGGCTCTTTTGCACCTTCTAAAGAATCTTCTATTTCTTTAGGATCACAATTTTCCCATATTCCCTTTGTTAAAAGTCCAAACACATCCCCATCGAAGAGCTTTATTTTCTTTGACATATATGGCCTTTTAAAATCACTTTTTCCTAAATATGCAGAAAGGTTATTCCTCTCAGTATGCTTTGCCATTGCATCTAGAGGAATCATTTCATCATCTGCTAATTGTTGTGCTAAAGATTGATCCTTACTTCTCTGCTTTAGATATCCATCTCTAAAATAATAAAATCTTGTATTTCCTATAACTGAATAAACTAATTTGCTATAGTTAGTTACAACCACTGTCATTGATGCCTTTAACCTGACATTTCTGCTGCTTGCTATAAGTTCATCATTCACATTCTTTAAGTATTTCCTTAAAATGAATCTGTTCATAGTAGGTTTTGCTGTAAAATTCTTTATGAAATTTGTTACTGCTATTTTTCCACTTTCTAATTCTTTATCTTTATCTATTCCATCAGCTATTACATAACATGCATAATTATCTAATTCAACAAAAGCAAAATAATCTTTATTTTGCAGATAAGTTCCTTCTTCTGATATGAAACTTGTATTAAATTTTGAGTTTAGCTTCCTCATTTTCTTCACCCTAACTTAGCTTTATTAGTTATAATTTATTTTTCGTTAACAGTTGCTATTTTTTCCGTTGTATTTCATAAGTATAATGCTCCCATTACAATTATCTTTATCGTTATTCTTAACTCTTTCAATTATTTCTGTGCAAAGTTCATTTAGCTTTGCACTTTTGTTACTTAAAATTTCTTCGAATTCTACCCATCTTAAGCCTTCATATATACCTCTACTCATAAGTAAAATTATGTCATTCTTATAAAGCTCAATTGGCGGCTCAGAAATTTCTATATTTTTAAAGGTTTCCTGTCCAACATAATATAAAAGCTTCTTATCCTTTAACGCATATATAGCTTCCTTTTTTTGAAGTTTGCCATTATAGTATTCTTTTTTAGCTACCTCACTTATAGAATGTCCTTCACTTAATCTGACAAGCTCTTTATTTCTAAAGACTGCAACCATTGCATCTCCTACTAAAGCATAGGATAATAAATTTTTATTTATTATTACACTTATTACGCTTGCTCCGCCCTTATCTTTTTCAACCCTATTTATAATTTCATGATTTGCCTTATTAAATGCTTTAATAAAGAAATAAGTTAACTTTTCTTTGCTGCCTTCCTCTATAAACATTTTTATTATTATTTTAACTGCCGTAAGACTTGAAATTCTTCCTGCTTCATTCTTCCCTAAGCCATCGGCTAAAACTGCCACGGTTCCATTAGAAGTATTTATAGCCTCTACATAATCTTCTTGAATTTCTTCATATCCAATGCTTACTTCTTTTGCTATTTCTAAGTTTCTTCTATATATCTTTTTTAATAAAAGACTTCTTATTGCTAATAAAAGTATTAATATGCCTAAGAGTAAAAGAATAAATTTAAAATTTTCATAATAATTAACCTTTAGCATTTATCTCATACCTATTCTTTTGCATTATCTTGCCATTCAAAGTGTTCTCCACAAAATGGTACAAACAGAAATTTACTCTTTCCTAGTTCAATTACATCATAGGCGGATAATTCTGATGGCATATAAGCAGGTTCCCCATTTAGATAAGCAATTCCTGAAGAGTCTCCTGGCAATAATACATTGTTCTTTTTCTTTGGATCATACACGATTATTGCATGATTTCTTGCAGCAATTTCGTTATCCCCTATTATTTGAATATCCATATCATCTGCTCTGCCTATGAAGTTTTTCCCACTCTTTACTTTATAGTCCTTGCCAACCCTTGTCCCTTGAATGCATACAAGCCATCCGCATACTGGGTCAACTTCCTGATATAAAAGATTAGTTTCTATATCCATTTGTTCTTGTACTGGTTCTTGTTTTTCTTTTTTTGAAGTATCAATATTGCAGTATGGACATATACTTCCATAACGCCTTTCACTAAACATATGTCCATTTGGACATCTAATAAGTCCCATTATTATCACTCCATTCTCAAATCAATACAGCTCATGATAAAATCCCTATACGGGATTTTTTAATATCTTTTAGAAAAGCCATATGCTTTTCTTAATTATTTATTTAAGCAATAATTTTACTTTGGAAATGAATAAAACATCTCCTTTTTTTAATTCACAAGGAGCATCTTTTATAATTCCATATTTTATTTCATCGTCAGCCTTTTGTATGCTTATCCCACTTTCTTCTGACAAATCTTCTACATACCACTTTCCTGCTGCAAAATTTAAGACTGCATGATTATCTTCAATAAATTCTGAATATATTGAACAGCTTAAATCTACAAGTACGTTATTATCTTTTCCATTTTTACCAATAATAAAAGACACTTTTTCTCCTATATCCCAAGCTTTTATTATTTCATTTTCCTCATTAACCAGTTCAATTCTGCTTATATTGCTTTTATCCTCAATTATTTCCTCTTTATTAAGTCTTTTGTAAAACTTAATAAAACCTGCTGCACCTAAACATATTACTGCTGCTATGATTATTCCTCTTATATAAATTGATTCTATTGTAATGTAGGCAACTACACATATAAGTGTAATTATGACTCCTATAAATACATTTATTAACTGCAGACTCATTAACAATCTGCTATCATAATTTAGATTATTTTCTTCATTCAAAGTAATCACTCCATTCAGTACATATAATAATTAATGCACTAGATATGCCTGCATATTGGCATATTACTTTATATTAAAAAAGCTCTCAAACATTTTACTTGTATCTATTGGATTTTTTTCATTCTTTAATTTATCTTTATTTATATCATTAGTATTTGCATTGAATCCAAAAAAACTTTCAAAATATTTATTTAAGTTCTCTATATTTTCACCTTTAGCTTGATATTTTTTATCATTTCTACTATTATTGTTATTTTCTTTATTTGTATCTTTATTGTTTTTTCGATTAAATTTTGATCTTTCGTCATCATATTTTTTTCTTGAAGTTTCATTGCTTAAAACTTCATAAGCCTCGTTCACTTCTTGAAATTTTCTTAATGCATCTTTATCGTCTTTATTCCTATCTGGATGGTATTTTTTTGCTAAGCTTCTAAAAGCCTTTTTTATTTCATCATTAGTTGCTTCCATAGATATATTTAATATCTTATAATAATCTTTCATCTTACCCCCAACTTTATCAGTTTAAAGTTTATAATTAATACTTTACAGTTTGATGAAGAAATCCTTGCATTTGCAGGATTTCTTTAAATCATTTGCTACATAAATTTAGTATTGATATTTATAAAAACTTATGTGATATCTATACCAGAAATAAGTAACATAAATATGTTACTTATTCCGGCATGTTACCACATAAGTCTAGGAATTACTAAGCGCTGTATCCGCCTTCTACTGTAACTGTGCTTAGCTTGTCTTTCTTTTGTCTTACAACAAGTTCAAAAGTACCTATTCCTTCAGTATCTCCAAAATTTTCTTTGTAGTCTACCACAAATGCATTTGGATAAGTTATTTTTCTTATAACTTGATCTGCTGAAATTACTTCTACAGTCACTTTTCTATAGCAGTCTGCTTTTTCTGCTGGTACTAATGACCATATACCCATTTTACTTGTACTATCAAATGGATCTCCATCTACTGCTGTTAGTATCTTACCTGTAATAACCATTGTACTTCCTACATCCTTTGATCTTGCATTTGAATCTTCTGGAGTATCTGTAGTAAGTTTTACAGTTTCAACACTTTCTATACTAAGATCTATAGTTTCTGCACCTTCAATTTTTACTTTAAATCCCATTTTTATGTTTCCTCCTTATTTTAATTTTTACTCAGCAAAGCCGCCTTCAAATTTAACTCCGGCAATTTTATCCTTCTTTTGTTTAGCATACAACTTAAATGTACCTACACCTTCTGTATCACCATACTCTTCTTCATAGTTAACTACGAATGCATTAGGTAAAGTAAATTGTCTTACTACTTGAGAAGCTGAAATAACATCTATAGTTACTTTTCTATAACAATCAGCCTTTTCTGCTGGCACTAATGACCATTGTGCTAGCTTAATTGTGCTATCTGCTGCCTCTCCACCTACTGGTGTTAAAATTTTACCAGCAATTACTAATGTTGTTCCTAAATCTGTTGAACGTGCGTTAGAATCATCTGGAGTATCTGTTTTAAATTCTACAGTTTCAACACTTTCGATGTTTAAATCAATAGTTTCTGCACCCTCAACCTTTACTTTAAATCCCATTTTTTATCCTCCCTTTGCTTTTTTTATTTATAATTAAAATAGATTTTTAGAATCTATTGTAATTAACCTATACTACGTGCATCATTACGTGTAATTTCTACTTCTAAGTTTTTAACATTACCGTTAAATACTAGATCAATATTACATGTTCCATTCTTTTCATTTATTACGAAGTTAATATCATCACCATCTCGTACGATAGCATTTGTATATTCTTTATGAGCCATCCATTTGCTCTTAACACTTGTTGGATTATTGCTAAAGAATTTTACAATATTATCTTCTTTAAAATCATTAGTATAGAATCTTAAGATTCTTTCTATATATGTTGTTACTAATGTCTTATAGATTGATTCAAAATCATTTTCATTAGCCTGCAGACTTCTAGCTTTATATACTGTTATCTGCTTTATATCTTTACCTTGAATTTTTGCATTTTCAGATGAAAAGACAAATCCAAAGTTTCTCCTATTTATAGAATTTTTAATTTCATTTGTAAATCCAGATATTTCTTTTGCTAACGTTGTTGTAATCTGCAAAGCATTTGATCCTGCTTCTATATCAAATCTAACTCCTGGATATTCGCTATAAACATCTTTAAAGTTTTCTTTCAAATATTCTGGACATTGATATGCTGCTACAATACCAGCTGCTATATATGAGCTTCCAATATAAACTCCTTCTATCCAAAGCTTCAGGATATCTTCTTTCTCTTTAGATAATTCTACTGCTCCATTATCTGTAAGTACCATTCGTTTATCTAAAACAACTCCTGACTTTTCCTTCGGAATAACTGTAAAATTAGGAACACATGGAATTGCAAATTCACTATATGAATTGTTCATTAAAGGCTCACATTTGTCCATAAATTTATCAATTCCAGCAGTTGCTACATGATTAAAGGTTGTATCTTCTCTCGGCTCAAAACTAAATAGAACTTGTATGCGATACTTTTGTACTGCATCTAGCAGCATTGCTAAATCTTCCATAGAATTTGAATCTGTCTTTTCTACCTGTTTATTAGCTTTAAATCTCTCTCTCTTAACTCTATTTTTAGCTTGTGCTTCAAGTTCAATTGATGGAACAATTCCAAACCAGATTGTATTATCAAAATCATTTTTATCATTCACTGAACTTAAAAATGTATTTAACCTTGGTAAGTTTTGAGCATTCACTAATCGTGAAAGCTTAGTATTAGTAACTAATAAACTTGGTTTCATTCCTTTGCTCTTTGTTTTATATTGATCAAAGAACATCTTAACTCCTAATATTTTTTCTATTAGAGGCTTTACTGTCTTTATAAAATCATCTTTGGAACTTTTGTAAAATTCTAAGTAAGTATTATAGTTACTTACTTCTAACTCTGCATCTACAGAACTTTCCATTGTTGATGAAAGCGGACAGAAGGTTCTTACTACTAAGCTCTTTACATAATCAGATTTTGTCTCATTGACTTCCTCATAATCTTCTTCAAAAGCTTCAATTAATCCAATATTAGCTTTATCATCTATTGCTACTAATGAAGTTTCTTCTACCTTTGGAGCCTCCAATACTTTTAACTCTCCATTTTCTCCCATGCTCAAAACACCAAGTTGAAATGGTTCATTAGAGCTATTATTATCGCCTCCACCAAGAAGTAATCTTGTTTTTATATCTTCAATTGCAAGAGGCAACATTGCCATTATATTGTTATAATTTGCACTTGCTTCCTCAAACATGACATTAAGCTTGTCTCCAAAATCTAACTTACTTGGATCTTCATCATCTAAGGCATCATATTTACTGTATGTATACTGAATTTCCTTTCTAGTCTGCCTTATATCATCCATTACTTTTTTAGGTGATATCATATCTAGTAAATTTTCAAACTTAAAGTCTACATTTGCAATTCCTTGTGCTCTTTTAGTATCAATTAAAGTAAATAACATCTTTAAAAAGTCATTAGATTTATTAATTGGAATTTCTGTTATTAACTCACTTGGAAAGTTTTCTGGTTTCTTTAATGTGTAGATTACCTTTTGATTTGTTGCATTATAAAATGAATACACTACAGGTGAAAATCTATCTAAGAATTCATCAAAGCTGTTAACTAAGAAATTTTCATTTATTTCTTTAATTTTGTCATCATTTAGGCTATTTAATCCTTTTGTATCACCTATTACAGTAATTAAATCTAATTTTTCTGGATTAATTTCCTCGAATAATATTGTCCTGTTGGTTTGCTTTATTACATCCACTTCTCCATCCCCCTGTTTTAATAATCTTCTTAAATTTAAGTTAAAATTTTATAACCCTTATTTTTAAATTTCATAAAAATTACAGTATATATTACAAATTAACCCAAGGATAACATTTGAATATATTACTATTTTACGAATTTATTTAACTTTATACCTTTTAAGCAAATGTGTTACTGTTATAAATTATATCAAAATACAATAATTTGTATATTATACAAAAGTATAATATACCAAATTAATTTTCCACAAATAGCGATGTTTTATTATTAATGTAAAGTACTGAAATTACTACATTTTCTTACATTAATAAACATAAAATTTATTAAATTTTTTCTAAACAAAAAAAATAAAAAAAAAGATGAATTATATATTTTCATAAATAATTCATCTTAAATATTTATTCACAATTCCAAAATTAGGAATAACTAGCCACTAACTGATTAAGATAATCGACTTTTAAAATCCTCATATCCAAATTCTTTTACTACTTCTATTCCTTTTTCTTCACTATACTTTACAATTGCAGGAAGATTTACACCATTGAATGTGTTATTTTTAACCATTGAATAAATCGCCATATCACAAAATATTAGTTTATCTCCAGGTGTTAACGGTTCTTTAAATGAATAATCTCCTATAATATCTCCCGCAAGGCAGGTTGGTCCTCCAAATCTATATGTATATTCATATTCATTTGGCTTTCCAGCACCTATAATATTAGGCCTATATGGCATTGCAAGTACATCTGGCATATGGCACTCGGCAGAGGTATCCAATATAGCTATATCCATTCCATTTTTCATAGTATCTAAAACTGTTGATACAAGGAAACCTGTATTTAAAGCAATCGCTTCGCCTGGTTCTAGATATACATCTACTCCATACTTATCTTTTATGAAGTTAATAGATTTAATTAAGGTTTCTAAATCATAATCTTCTCTTGTAATATGATGCCCGCCGCCAAAGTTAACCCATTTTACTTTCTTAATATATTTCCCAAATTTTTCATCAACAACTTTTATTGTGCGCTCAAGGGTATCAGAATTTTGCTCACACATTGTATGAAAATGTAATCCGTCAATTCCTCCAAGCTCATCTTCCTCAAAGTTAGCTAAAGTAACTCCCATTCTTGAATTTTCGAAACATGGATTATATATATCTGTTTCTATTTCTGAATACTCAGGATTGATACGAATACCGCATTCTATCTTTTTATCTTTATTGTTCTTAACTTTATCTTTGTATTTTCTCCATTGGCTAAATGAGTTAAATACTATATGATCACTATATTTCATTATTTCATCAAATTCATCATCTCTATAAGCTGGAGAATATATATGTACTTCCTTGCTCATTTCTTCATATCCAAGTCTCGCTTCATGCAGAGAACTTGAAGTAACTCCCTTTAAATACTTTCCTATTAAAGGAAACGTTGAAAACATTGAGAAAGCCTTTGTTGCTAAAATAATCTTAGCTCCAGTCCTCTCCTGTACCTGATTTAAAATCTCCAAATTCTTCTTAAGAAGTCTTTCATCCACCAAATAACATGGTGATGGTAATTTACTTATATCTATATCTTTCATTAGTTCACCAACCTTTTCTAAATCACAAATTAATAGTTAGGTTTAATAGTTTTATAACTTAGTTAATAGACATTGCATAAAATTCTTACTTTAAGATATCCTAAATACCAGAACTGGCAGGTACTCTTTTGTGCAGTGTTGCATTTAGAATATAACTGTAGGCATTTCTTAAGTAAAAGTTGTTCCATTCTTGCTTGTCAAAATTTTATATTTGGAGCAAGCAAGAATGGGTACAACTTTTGCTGCTAGAAATCCACAGTTATATTCTAAGAGCAACCGAAACAACAGAGTACCTACCAGTTCGGTTAGTTATCACATAATTAAGAATATATAGTCTATTCAACTAATGTTGGAGAAAAACTTTCTTTCCATGGTAAACCCCATTTATTTAGTTCTTCCATAAATGGATCTGGATCAAATTCTTCAACATTGTATACACCTGGCTTCTTCCATAAACCTTTTAAGATTAAGCTTGCACCAATCATAGCTGGAACTCCAGTTGTATAAGAAATTGCTTGTGAACCAACTTCTTTATAACATTCTTCATGATCACATACATTGTATAAATAATAAGTTTTATCTTTTCCATCTTTTTTACCTTGGAAGATACATCCTATATTTGTTTTACCTTTTGTTCTTGGTCCTAAAGATGCTGGATCTGGTAATACAGCTTTTAAAAATTGTAATGGTACTATTTGCTTTCCTTCAAATTCAATTGGCTCAATCGAAGTCATACCAACATTTTCAAGCACATTTAAATGTGTTATATACTTTTCTGAGAAAGTCATCCAAAATCTGATTCTCTTAATTCCTTTAATATTTAAACCTAAAGATTCTAATTCTTCATGATGAAGTAAATACATGTCCTTTGGTCCTATTTCTGGGAAATCATAAACTCTCTTTAATTCAAGAGGTTCTGTTTCAACCCATTTTCCTTCTTCCCAGTAGCTTCCCTTAGCTGTTATTTCACGAATATTTATTTCTGGGTTAAAGTTAGTTGCAAATGGATATCCATGATCACCTGCATTAGCATCTAATATATCTATATAATTAATTTCATCAAATTGATGCTTTTGTGCATAGGCACTAAATACTCCTGTAACACCTGGATCAAAACCGCTTCCAAGTAATGCTGTTATTCCTGCCTTTTCAAATTTTTCTCTGTATTCCCATTGCCATTTATATTCAAACTTAGCTGTATCAAGAGGTTCATAATTAGCTGTATCTACATAATCAACCTTTGTTTCTAAGCATGCATCCATAATAGTTAAATCTTGATATGGAAGTGCAAGATTTATAACAACATCTGGTTTAAACTTATTAATAAGTTCTACTAATTCTGGTACATTATCAGCATCTACTTTAGATGTCTGTATCTTAGTTTTAGTTTTTCCTTCTAATGAAGCCTTTATTGCGTCACATTTTGATAATGTTCTGCTCGCTATACAAATTTCTTCAAATACTTCTGAGTTTTGGCAGCACTTATGAATTGCTACACTTGCAACTCCACCAGCACCAATAATTAAAGCTTTTCCCATTATAATTCCTCCAGTTTCTTCATAAATTTATCTAATCGACAATTTATCATACGATATATAATCCTTAATATTCTTAATTGTACCTTACAAATGTTAATTCTTAATATTAAATTTCTGGCTAATCTGTAAGCCCACTTAACATTTCCTTAACATAATTAGGTAAAGCAAAACATCCTACATGAAGATCTGTATTATAGTATTTTGTTTTTATTCCCAAACTATTCCAAGCTTCTGCATCTAAATCTCTAACAGGATGATGCTTTTTCGAAGCAAATCCAAATAACCAATGTCCTGATGGATATGTTGGAATATGTGCTTGATACACTCTTATGATCGGAAAGAACTTTGTGATTTTTTCATGAGCATCCTTCATTGCTGCTGCATCATTATCATAATATGGACTTTCATGTTGATTAACTAAAATTCCATCCTCCTTTAATGCTTTGTAGCAGTTTCCATAAAACTCTTTAGTAAATAATCCTTCTCCTGGTCCAAATGGATCAGTAGAATCTACTATTATTAAATCATATTCATCGTTCTTATCTCGTACAAATTTTAAGCCATCTTCATAAAATAGATTAACCCTTGGCTCATCAAGCTTACATGCTGTTATAGGAAAGTATTCTCTGCATATATCTACAACTCTTTTGTCGATTTCCACCATATCTATTTTTTCAATTGTGCTATATCTTGTAAGTTCTCTTATTGTTCCGCCATCTCCAGCACCTATAACTAGAACTTTTTTAATATTAGGGTTGGTTGCCATTGGTACATGAACTATCATATCATGATAAATAAATTCATCTTTTTCCGTTACCATCATTAGACCATCTAACGTAAAAAATCTACCGAATTCCTTAGCTTCTAATACATCTATTCTTTGGAATTCAGTTTGTTCAGTATGAATTTCCTTCTCAACCTTAATTGAAAATCTTACATTTTCAGTATGTTGTTCTGTATACCATAACTCCATTTATTTTTCCTCCACAATATTAATATTTTCAATCTTCGGATCTTCCGTTCCAGTTAAAAAACATCCTTTTTCTTTTGCATAATTTATATAATCTAATATTTCCCTAGTTATCCTTTCCCCTGGCGCAAGAATAGGAATTCCAGGCGGATAACACATAACAGATTCGGCACATATCTTCCCATGACTTTCATTCATAGGTATAGATTTCTTTGCTGAATAAAATGCCTCTTCTGGTGTTAGGACAACCTCTGGGTTTATATATTCATGATCAAACATTCCCGCCTTGTCCCCTGAATTAAGCCTCTTTATTTCTGATAAAGAAGCTATTAGTCTTTCAATTGCAAGGTTACGATCTCCTACAGAAATTATTGCAAGAATATTTCCTATATCACCAAACTCTATCTGAATGCCATATTCATCTCTCAACATATCATATACTTCAATTCCTGCAAGACCTATATCTCTTGTAAATATAGATAGTTTTGTTATGTCAAAGTCATAAACTGCATCTCCATCAATTAATTCCTTTGAAAAGGCATAGTAACCACCAATTTTATTTACTTCGCTTCTTGCATATTCTGCAATTTGTGTTACTTTTGCAAATATTTCTTTTCCATTTAGCACAAGATCTCTTCTAGCTAAATCAAGTGACGACATCAATAGATATGAACCGCTTGTTGTTTGAGTCAAATTTATTATTTGACGAACATATCCTACATGTAAATCACAGTTTAAAAGTAAGAAGGAACTTTGAGTTAAAGACCCTCCAGTTTTATGCATGCTGACAGCTGCCATATCTGCTCCTGCCTCAACTGCAGACACAGGCATATTTTCACCAAAATAAAAATGAGTTCCGTGTGCCTCATCTACTAAGACATACATACCATGTTCATGTGCAATTTTAGTAATCTCTTTTAGATTCGAACAAATACCATAATAAGTTGGATTGTTAACCAATACAGCTTTAGCATCTGGATTTTCTTTAATTGCATTTTTCACATCATCAACCGACATTCCTAATGGAATTCCAAGTTTTTTATTTGTTCCTGGATTTATATAAACAGGAACAGCTCCAGTTATTACCAATGCATTGATAGCACTCCTATGAACATTTCGAGGCATTATGATCTTTTCCCCTCTTTTACAAACGCTCATAACCATGGCTTGAACTGCAGAACTTGTTCCATTTACCATGAAAAATGCATGTTTTGAACCAAATGCGTCTGCTGCAAGTTCTTCTGCTTCCTTAATAACTGATACTGGATGACAAAGATTATCTAGTGGTTTCATTGAGTTAACATCAACTGACAAACATTGCTCGCCTAAAAATTCCCTAAGCATAGCATTTCCTCGCCCTTGCTTATGTCCTGGTACATCAAAGGGAACTACTCTAGCTTTTTTATACTCTGTTAGTGCTTCATAAATTGGTGCTCTTGAGTGGGATTCTTTATTTTTCATTTGCATTCATCCCCCGTTAATATATATTAGTTCCACTGAATATCTCGATCATTTCTTTTCGTAAATTGTTTTCGATCTCAAGCCTTTGCTTTGGCTTAATCTCATAAACATCTCTATTAAAAAGATAATTCTGAAGTTCAATTTCTTTAATCAACATTTTAGTATGAAATATGTTTGACTGATATACGTTTATATCCATAGCATCATATTTCTTCAATGTGCCTTCATCAATATAATCTTGTATTGATGTTATTTTGTGATCTATAAATAACTTCTTACCATCAACATCTCGGGTAAAACCTCTGACACGATAATCTATAGTTATGATGTCTGAATCAAAACTTCCTATAAGATAGTTTAATGCATTTAATGGAGAAACCTCTCCACAAGTGGATACATCAATATCCACACGAAAAGTAGCAATTGAGTTATCTGGATGATATTCTGGGTAAGTATGCACTGTTACATGACTTTTATCTAAATGTCCTACAACTGTATCTCTAGATTTCAAAATTTCAATTTCACCTTTGTTACAAGATTCATCTATTTTTTGTGTCCCTATATTTTTCTCCGATATCAAAATAGTTACACTTGCACCTTGAGGATCATAGTCTTGTTTTGAAATATTAAGTACATGTGCGCCAATACTCCCTGTTACATCACACAAAATTCTTGTAAGTCTTTCTGAATTGTATTGCTCATCAATGTAAGCAATATAGTCCTTTTGCTCCCGCTCACTTTTTGCATAGCATACATCATAGATGTTAAAGCTAAGTGTTTTTGTGAGGTTGTTAAAGCCGTATAACTTCAGCTTATTTTCCAACCCTAACATCACAACCTTTCTGGCTAAAATAAAATTATAGTTGCAACTTATATAAAACATTTTTATCATACAACATTGACATTTTACTATATTATCTTTAAAAATGCTACTGTTTATGGCAATATTTCTTTATCATACTTCATAAATTTATTTGAAGTCGCTATTTCTTCATTTTATTCGGAAATACTTCTTATTTCTTATGCATGTATATATTATTTAATTACTTTTTTTCATAGCTTTTTCTTTTACATATTTATTGTATTCTTCTATTGGATAAACCTCTGGTTCTCTTACTTCTTCTAAGAAATGTGAAGCTTCAGCATCAGAATTACTAAAGGCCAAAACAGATTTATACATCTCTATAGCCTTGTTATAATCTCTGTACTCATCTTTAGGCACATACGCTCCCATGTGCCATCTTATCATCAAACATTCTTCTAATGATAATTTAACAAACTGTTGAAGTAAAATTACACTCTTTTCTCCGTGACCTAAAGGAATTCTATCATCAAATTCGTAAGAAGCATATCCTATCCACTTTCCAGTAATTTCATCCTTTTTTAACCTCATAGTTTTTTCATAAAGATTACATTTACACAAATCATGCAGATACCCTGCTAAGTATATAGTATCATCGCTAAGTCCAAGCTTATATTGTTTGTTCTTTTGAAGCATTAATTCAACAACATTATCTGAATGATATGCAAGCCCTCCATCAAAATTCGAATGAAACTTTGTTGAAGCTGGTGCCGTAAAATAATCCGTTCTTTCTACAAGATACTTTATCAATTCATCTATTCCATCTCTTTTAACAGAGTTTAATCTTTCTAATATTTTATCTTTTAATTCCTGCATTTCCTGTGCTGCTTTAGCTTTTGTCAATTCCTTTAAATCATGTAAATCGCTCATTAATACATCTCCCTTACACTTATAGTTAGGTTCCTATAATTCTTAATTTTTTCCTATAAGCATATATATATTCACTAATATCATGCTCTTTAACTATTTTAACACTTTTATAAAAAAACTCATATCATTTAAGCGTATAAATGATACGAGTTTTTTAATTAAATGTATTCTTTTATTAATTTCAACTACTACAGAGCCTTAATTCTTTCATCTATAACCTATAAAATACAAATTATTCGTCTATTACTGGCAAAGAGCTTAAATTATTCGATTCATCATCGTCTCTTAAACTTCTTAAGTATTCTTCACCTTTTCTTGATGTTGAAACAGACACTCCTGATATAGCTCCCACTTTAGCTAATTCAACACCTTTTTCTTTAGTTATTTTTTCTCCATTTGAAAGCTCATATCCTGTTATTTCTCCAGAATGCTTTATTATTGCTTTTATGGAATTCTGTTCACCATTACTATATGATTTAGACTCTAAGTTATCTTTGCCAAATACTGAGTTTTTATTAACATCACTTGTTGCATTTTCCATGACCAACACCTCCACTTTTTAGCTTATAAATATAAATTCATCCTAAATGTTTCATCATTATATTGCCCAATAGATATACATCTAATTCATGAATTCTGTGGAACATCGCAACTTTTGAAGTTATAAAAACATATGTAATTTGGGTAAGCTTATTGCATAAGTTCAAAACTAAATATCTATATCAAACCTCTGTAATTCTGCTAACAAGTTCTTAGGATCATCTAAAACAATTCCTTTTAATCCTAATTCCTTAGCGGCTTCGACATTAATTTTCATATCATCAATAAATACTGTTTCGTCTGGTTTTAGATTATATTCGTGTATGATTTTATCATATATCTCTTTTTCAGGTTTGAGTAATTTTTCTTTAAACGAAAATACTCCTCCATCAAATAACTTAAACAAATCATATTTTTTATCCATATGTTCAAAGGCGGCACAATGAAAATTTGATAAATAATATACTTTAAGTCCTTTTTCTTTCAATTTCCTTAATATGTTCACACTATTTTCTATAGGAATCAATATATCATACCAATTTTCAAAAACTGCATTTATTAAGTCTTCATTCTCTATATTTCTGCTAATTATATTTCTTCTAGCATTTTCTTCATTAATTGTTCCCCTATCAAGCATTGGCCATTCTTCACTTTGAAAAACACACTTGTATATTTCTTCCACCTTTTCTCGAGCAATTTTTGATTCGACATATTCTCTAGGGCTGAACTCTATCATTACATTTCCAAGATCAAATATTATATTTTTAATCAATTTTGTTTCCTCCATATAAAAGCATTACCAAGATAATACCATTATAATACTTTTCAAGCAACATTATCAAATGGTTAAGCTGCTTCATTTATAAAGTATAAAAAACGACATTTATCACATAATACAATTGTTAATTACATTATTCTAATTTATAGGAGGTAAGATTAAATTATGAGTCCAAAAGAATTATCGTATATTAAAGATACACTAAGTCATGAAAAGCATATGCAAACAAAGTGCACAGAATGTGCAAATCAAATTCAAGATGCTGAACTAAAATCATATGTTCAGCAATTAGCTAATACTCACCAAAGAATCTTTGATCAATTCTATCAATTATTATAATAAATAAAGGAGATTTAAGTTATGAATGATAAAGAGTTATTTGAAGACATTTTAGTAGCAGTAAAAACTAGTTCTGATTTACTATTACACGGAACTATAGAATCCTCTACTCAAAATGTTCATTGTGCTTTTGATACAGCCTTGAAAGATACTTTAAACATGCAAAATCAACTCTACAATAAGATGTCACAAAAAGGATGGTATCCTTCAGAGCAGGCTGATCAAAATAAAATAAATCAAGTTAAGCAAACTTTCTCAGCTCAAAAATAAAAAATTTCTGTAATTAAATAAATATTAATTATAACCTACACTAAACAGATAAATGCAAGTTTTTGTACAATTTTAAAAAACTTGCATTTATTATATATATTTAATACTTGTTTATTACTTTGCTATTGTGTGATCTGCTTCTTAACTTGTTTATCACCTTTTCTTCATTATACCTATTATACGGCCATATTCTTGTTTCTACTTTACATCTTATCCACTCAGCTTTTAAATATATCTGTACAATCTCATCAATATCTTCATTTAACGCACCAATTTCACACTCATATTTTTCTATTATCTGATTACTTTTATTATTTATTTTTTTTATCAATTCTGGATTGTTCTTATATGCTAGTTTAACTTGACTTTTTAATCCCAGCAGATTTAATCTCTCTATTGAGTCCATTTTCTTAAAATTATTATTACTCATTGCTAAATCCCAAATGTCCTGCAATACCTTTTTTTCACTTATTACTTCAATAACTTCATAAAATTCATTCACAATTTCACTATTGTTTTCTATAGATTTGATTTTATTCTTACAATAATACATTAATAAATAACTATTAATCGTGGATTTTAATTCTTCTACCTTAGAAATTAATTCTATATCAAGCTTTCCTGTAAAATTCAAGTGCATTTTTATTAATGCTACTACTTTTTCTAATTCCCTTCTATATGCTATTTTATTAGTTCCATCTTTTGTTCTTACATATAAATTCGTTATATTACTTAATTCTTTTAAGCATGCAATATGTGTCCTAAATGTAGTAATCCATATTACTCTAAATCTTGTAATATTATTTATGTAGAGACTTTTTTTATTTTGAGATAAATTTAATACACCTGTCAAAAAAGTTATTAATATTCCAGTAAATGTTATAACATCAATTATCGCTAATTCAGTTTCTCCAATTTTCATAGCTTGCTCCTAATTTTTATGGTTTATATCTTTCTTATTTTGGCAAATTGACTGGCAAAAAATACATAAAAAAGAACTAAGATTGTCTTTCACAGCTCTTATTATTGTATTTATTTTATTCATTTTTTCTCCTTTTATTCTATTCATTTAAGTATTACTTACTTTATTTTATTTATTTTCTAAGAGATTTACTATATTTTATTAATTTTCTACATATTATATATGATTTTTTATCTCTGAACCTCCTGCAAGCTTTTACCATCTTCCCCACAAACACATGGTATTATTTATGGAATTAATGTATAATGTATAGCAATATACATATATAACAATTCGTTAATAATTAGTCCTTTTTATAACTAATTAGTGAAACATTAGGAGGAAATAATGAAAATTTCAAAAAAAGTTAACCGTAACTTTATTAATACTAAAAATAAATCAAGTAATTCTTCATTAAAAAAGGTATCGTTAATCGAAAAGATTAAGAAATTAAATTTTAAACCAGGAAAAGATTATAGTTCTCCAGCTACTAGTAATCTTACCAAAAGTAAAATCAAGTTAAGCAAAAGTTCAATTAGCTTTAGGGTACTTTTGACAGTTTTGCCAGTTGTAATTATAACTTTATTATTACTTACAATTTTCACCTATACTCTAGGAGAAAATGCTTTATATTCTAATAGTGAAGAATTACTTACTCAAATAAGTAATGTTACTGCACAAGACATAAGTGATGTGATGGAAGAAAAAGTTAAAGCAATTGAGAGCTTAGCTCATAATCCAATTATTGTGGATCAACAGGCATCTATGCAGGATAAATTAAACATACTGCTAGAGGAAAAAAAGTTTCAGCAATATTCAGATATGGGTATAGCTACTCCTGACGGGAAATTAACACTGCTAAGTGGAGCTACAGTTGATATTAAATCTTATGACTATTTTACCTTTGCCCTTTCTGGAAAGTCATATGTCTCAGAACCTTTTCAGAGTAACTTTAATAAGGATTTATTAATTGCAATATCAGCCCCAATTAAAGATATGAATAAAACAATCGGTGTTTTAGTCGCATTTAGATATGGAGATGATATATCAAACTTAAGTAAAAAAATATCATTTTTAGATACTGGAAAGGCTTATGTAGTCAATTCAAACTGTAAAATTATTGGACATTCTAACGAAGAATATGTTCAAAAGGGTACTAATCTTAGTGAAATAATAACAAATCCTGATAAATCAACACCTTATGATTTGATTAGTAAAGTTTCTCAAGGACAAAGTGGTTTTGCTGAAATTATCTCTGACAATAAACTTCAAACTCTATCTTATTCTGTAGTGCCAAGCACTGGCTGGTGTGTTATAGTCACTGCTGAAAAGAGTGATTTACTAAAATCATTTGGTTCTTTAAAATTTGCTAATATAGTAACTGGTATTGTAAGTCTTATAGTAATATCACTAGTTTTAATTTTTTCAATATCAAGGATTTCTAAAAAAATATTATATGTTGTCAGCATAATGAAAGATTTTTCACAAGGTGATTTTTCTACTCAAATAGATGAAAAACATTTAAAGGATTCTTCTGAAACTGGAGTTATGTGTCATTCATTAATAAATATTCAACATTCTTTAAACAACAGTATTGATACAATTAAAACAAATTCTGAAAATCTTAATACTGAATCCACTGGTCTTTCATCTATCTCTGAAGAATTATCTTCACTTATTGAAACTATAGCAAAAGCAATCAGTGATATTTCAGAAGGAACAGCCAACCAGACTAATAACTTAACTAGCAGTACTAACAATTTAAATGAATTTGGCAATAAACTTTCAACTCTTACTAATAAGGTTAATGACGTTACTATTACTTCTTCAGATATTGGTACTAAAGCAAAAGAAAGTAACGATGAACTAAAAATACTAATTTCTTCAATAGAATTGCTAAATACCAATTTTAATAACTTTAGTAATGCGCTAACATTAATGACTACAGATATTAAAGAAGTTAATAACATGACCGATTTAATAAATGGAATATCTGAGCAAACGAATTTACTTGCTCTAAATGCCGCAATAGAAGCTGCTAGAGCCGGTGAAGCTGGAAGAGGATTTGCTGTAGTTGCAGATGAAATAAGGAAGCTTGCAGAAATGAGCCAAAGTTCCGCTAAAAAGATTTATACCATAGTGTCAAAGGTTCTTAAGAATACTGATGATATAGTACTTAGCACAGAGAGTATTACCCAAGATGTTAAAAATCAAACAAATATTATTAACAATACAATTGTTGCATTTAAAGATATTTCCACCGCTGTTGAGGATATGATTCCTAAAATGTATTCAATTGCTAAAGATTTCACTGCATTGGATTCAGAGAAAGATTCATTAGTAACTAATATTACTAATATTTCTGCAGTATCAGAACAGATTTCAGCAACCACACAAGAAATTTATTCTTCTTCTGATGAGTTGAACTCTGCAAGTTCTGAAGTTGCAGCTTCTGCTCAAAAGGTAACTAGTCTATCAGATGAATTAACTCAAAGCTTTGATCAATTTAAATTTTAAATATCTCTAAAGTAGTATCGTTTTATACACCTTTGCAATAAACTATAGTAAAACAATTAACAAAAAGGTGGTAAGATGAATCCTCTATTAAATATGATACTTGCTTCTATTTTTAACGGTATGACGGGTGGAAATAGGATGAATCCCATGATGCCTAATCAAAATAGCAGGAATGGAACAGATCAAATGAATGGTATGAATAATCCTAATATGATGACTGGTAATCCATTATTAAATATGCTTATGGGCGGCCTAGGCGGCGGCATGAATGGTATGAATGGAAATCCATTAATGAACATGTTAATGGGTAATATGGGTGGTGCTAACAATAGCAACAACATGGGCAATAACAACGGCAACATGGGTAATAGCAACGGTAATCCACAATTTAATAATGGAAATAATGCCAACATGAATGATATTGGTTCACTTTTAAGCATGCTAATGGGAACTCCAAATGGTATGAATCCTAATGGCATGAACAATATGAATAACATGAATGGCATGAATATGAATAACAATTCAAGTAGAAATTCTCATTCTAGAAGATAATGAGAATGCTAATAGGCAGCTTAAAACTTAAGCTGCCTATTTGGATTTATAGGTAAACATATTTGGAGTTAGACTTATGTGATGGCTTACTGAAATTACATACATATTTGTTTCAGCGGACTTATGAAATTTTCGCTGGAAGGTTCTAAGCGAGAGGTTGTGCCAATTCCTGCATGTTTCTGAAACAAGTTCATGACAAGCAGTAAATGGAACAACCTCCCACTAAGAACCATCACAACTCAATTTCAAATGCCTCTTGCACAAATATGTATGTAATTTCTGATGTAGGTGCATACAAAAGTTCAACAGGTATAACTAATTATTCTATATGTAAGTCAAATTTATGATTTGTTTATCTATAGAGCTATTACAGGGATAACACATATAGAAATGAAAGCACAATATAGAAACTGATTACTATATAAATTTAGTATATAAACCAGATTGTAGAAAGCTGTTACTTCCTAACATATTAGCCACTTTATTTTTATATCTAGAAATTAATTATAAAAATTTTTTCCATAACTATTTACTTTTTTATAGTAAGCGGTTACTATAGAATTATAAAGGAGGAATAAAGTATGGAAAATATTAATGTGTTAAAAAATAATTTTATTGAACTATTTAATAAGGAAAATGAAAATGTTTTCTTTTCTCCAGGCAGAGTTAATTTAATTGGTGAGCATACTGATTATAACGGAGGTCATGTATTCCCATGCGCTCTTACTATTGGAACTTATGCTCTGGTAAGAAAAAGAGAGGATAAAAACGTATTAGTTAGTTCTTTAAACTTTAAAGAGTTAGGAATTATAGAATTTAGTTTAGAAAATATGATTTATGACAAACAACATGATTGGGCTAATTATCCTAAAGGAGTAATTAAAACTTTTGAAAATCATGGATTTAATATTCCTGCTGGTTTTGAAATACTTTTCTATGGTAACATTCCAAATGGTTCTGGTTTATCTTCTTCTGCTTCAATTGAAGTATTAATGGCTGTTATACTAAATGACCTATTTAGCTTAAACATTGATATGGTGGATATAGTTAAAATGTGTCAAGAAGCCGAAAATAAATTTATAGGTGTGAATTGTGGAATAATGGATCAATTTGCTATTGGAATGGGAAAAGATAATTGTGCCATTCTTCTAGATTGCAATACACTAAAGTACTCTTACAGTAATATAAATATGGACGGCTATAAAATAGTAATCGCTAATACCAATAAAAAACGTGGATTAGCTGATTCAAAATATAATGAAAGACGAAGTGAGTGTGAAGCTGCCTTAGCAGAAATTCAAAAAATCAAAAATATAACTTCTCTCGGTGAACTTACAGAAGAAGAATTTGAGCAAATAAAAAATTGCATTTCTGATCCAATAAAAATAAAGAGAGCTAAGCATGCAGTTTATGAAAATAGAAGAACATTAAAAGCAGTAGAAGCCCTAGAAAAAAATGATTTATCATTATTCGGAAAACTTATGAATGCTTCTCATGTTTCCTTGAGAGATGATTATGAAGTTACTGGAATAGAGCTAGATACTTTAGTTTCTTTAGCTTGGAATACAGATGGAGTAATAGGTGCTCGTATGACTGGTGCAGGTTTTGGTGGCTGTACAGTCAATATAGTGCAAGAAAACTGCATTGATTCTTTTATTGAAAAAGTTAAAAAGGAATATACTGATAAAATAGGCTATGAACCAAGTTTCTATGTTGTTAGTATCTCAGATGGTGCAAAAAAAATTAATTTAGGCATATAAAAAATTTATACTCTATACGTTGAATTGTAACAAAAGAGGTTTATCATAATATATATGCTCTAAATTTATCAAACCTTCTGTCTTTAAATTTATATTGTTGCTAATTATTGCAATATAGTGTAAATTTAGATAAATTAGCTTTTTAGAGCATATATTTTTAACAATAAAGGAGATGTTAATATGTCAATTTTAGTTTGTGGCGGAGCTGGATATATAGGTTCACATACAGTACATGAACTTATAAAGCAAAATAAGGATGTAATCATAGTTGATAACCTACAATCTGGCCACATTAAGGCTGTGAATTCAAAAGCAAAATTTTATAAAGGTGATATAAGAGATTCTGAATTCTTAGATAAGGTTTTTTGTGAAAATAAAATTGAAGCTATAATACATTTTGCTGCTAATTCTCTAGTTGGGGAAAGCATGGAAAAACCATTATTATATTTCAATAATAATGTATATGGTATGCAAATTTTACTTGAAAGCATGGTAAAGCATGATATTAAACATATTGTATTTTCTTCCACAGCAGCAGTATATGGAGAACCTAAGAAAATTCCTATACTTGAGGATGATGAAACAAATCCAACCAATACTTATGGTGAAACAAAACTTACTATGGAAAAGATGATGAAATGGGTTAATAAGGCTCATGGGATAACTTTTGTCTCATTAAGATACTTCAATGCAGCTGGTGCAATAGAAGATGGAACTATTGGTGAGGATCACTCTCCTGAGAGCCATCTAATACCATTAATTCTTCAAGTTCCTCTAAAAAAGAGAGAAGCTATCACTGTTTTTGGAGAAGATTACGATACTCCAGATGGAACATGCATTAGAGATTACATTCATGTACTTGATTTAGCAGATGCACATATAAAGGCTGTTGATTATTTACTAAAGGGTAATGAAAGTAATATTTTTAACCTAGGTAATGGAATTGGCTTTAGCGTAAAAGAAATGATTGATTCAGCAAAAGAAGTTACTAATGAAGAAATTAAAGTCATTATAGGTGACAGAAGAGCTGGAGATCCAGCAAGACTAATTGCTTCAAATGAAAAGGCAAAGAAAATATTAGGCTGGAATCCTAAATATACAGATGTTAAAGATGTAATAAGTACCGCCTGGGGATGGCACAAAACTCATCCAAATGGCTTTGAAGACAGATAATAAATACTAGTTATGAATTAAGAGTTATGAGTTTAAGGAAGAAAATCAACAGGTTTTTCAAAAAACATTTTAAGAAATCCCCAAGTTGGGGATTTCATCTTTAACTTAGAACTTATCATTTATAATTCATCACTAAAAATCAGGGAGGTTTTAGCATGGTAAATATAAACCTTGAAATAAACAGACTTATAAACTTTGCATTAAATAAAAAACTTATAGCTGCTGAGGATGTGATTTATTCTACAAATATGTTGCTTGGCACATTAAATTTAAATGAATTTGAATTTATTAAAGTTGAAGAAAATTTAGAAACTTCAGCACCTATTTTAGAAAACATTTTAGATTATGCTTGTGAAAAGGATTTACTAGAAAATACTACTCCTGAAAGAGACTTATTTGACACAAAAATCATGAACTGCATAATGCCAAGACCTTCAGAAGTCATAAATAAATTTAATGAATTATATAATTCATCTCCTGAAAGGGCTACTGAATATTATTACAATTTAAGCATAGCTTCAAATTACATAAGAAAAGATAGAATTGATAAAAATATTATATGGAAAG
>JAEZKY010000320.1 GCA_023435985.1 Bacillota bacterium
GTGATAGTCATAGTGAGAATTGTGCTATAGCATTAATAAGAAGGTCTTTAGAATATACTCAATTAAAAGATAAAATAGCATATCCTGGAAATGTACTGATGCATTTAATGAATATATCAAAGGAAAGACCAGAATTTGCGAAATTAATAAAGCAAGAGTATATGTCTATGGAATGACAGTTAAGATAAGTTTAAGTTAATAGATTGAAAAGCAGACAAAAAAGGTGAATTAATTATATAAGCCTTTTATATAGATAAAATTAAACAATACAGAAACTGAGGAGGAAACGGAAAATATGATAAAATCAATAATTTCAAAATTAATGGGTTATAAAGGAGAAAACAAAATGGAAGATAATAAAATAGTATGCGGATGTTACATGGTTACAGAAGAAGATTTGAAAAATGCAGTTAAAAATGGAGCAAAGTCTTTTGAAGAAGTACAAGCAATAACTAAAGTAGGTGCTGGTTGCGGAAGATGTGTAGAAAGCAATAAAACATTAGTAAATAAATTAATAATAACTAATAAAATAGAGGAAAATTCTATTGTATGTGGATGTTTTAAAGTTAGGGTACAGGATTTGAATGATGCAATAAAAAACGGTGCTAAATCATTTGAAGAGGTGCAAGCAATAACTAAAGTAGGCACTGGCTGTGGACATTGTGTAGAGAGTAACAGAGAATTAGTTAATCAATTATTGGCCAAATAATATTGAAAGAATAAAGGCAATCAATTATATATAAATAGTATAAAACCACTTATTTGGAGATATAAATGTATTTCTATATGAGTGGCTTTTATTTTTAGGTGTAATTTTTTCATACTCCATAAGTGGTATTGCATTGTTACTATACTTATTATTTAGTTATATTGTTGAAAAGTGCATATAGAGATACTAAAAAAGCACATAAAAAATAGACACTAAAAAGTGCCTATGATGAAAGAAATACTTCTCCCTTTCCAACTATGGCTATTCTAAAATCAGGTTGAATATCTAATAATGAATATTTTGGTGAGTTAGGTTCCATTCTTATAGATTGATAAAGAGCATGATTTTTATCAAAAACAAGTACATAAACATTGTCAGTAGTAGAAACATTTTGAACAGTATAATTTTTTGCTGTCATATTGAGATCTGATGGTTTGTAGAAGCCTTCTTTAAAAACGTTGCCTATAACAGCTAAAGATACTGAAGTGATTATGTTAACTGATAGAAACAATAAAATTAACAATGAAACAATAAATTTTTTCATTAAGATTTTCCACCTCCCATTAAATGTATGTTAGATGTCTTTTGTGAATTTTTTTAGAAAATAGTAGATTAAAAAATGAAAATATACTATTTTAAAAATTTGTTTAGGAGATATTTACGTCTCCATTACCAACTATTACTATTCTGTAATCTGGTTTGGTGGGAAATAAACTATATGTTTGTGATTTAGGCTCTAATTTTAAATATTGCTGTACAACATTATCTTCATTAAAAACAATCAAATAAACACTATCATCAGAGGAGGCATTTTGTATTGTATAAGCTTTATCTGGTTCAAGTTTAAGATCAGATGCTTTATATAAACCTTCTTTAATACCGCTTACTTGAGCTAGAGGAGAAATCATAGTTAAATTCAATAATAAGAGTAATGTTAACAAAAGTGAGATACTAAATTTTTTCATTGGGATATCCATCCTTTCAGATTTATTTTCTGTAATAAATCTGAAATTATACATATGCTATTTTGATATGTTTTTAAATTTTCGTTAGGTAATTAAAGATTAATATAGCAGTTTGCTTTTTTGTGGTGTAATATTGAATGTATATGGTATAATTAATAAAAAATGTATAAATATGTATGATGAAAAATTTAAAATGAAATCAGCTTGTATGGAATCAAGGATATGATGAGAAACACCTAAAGATTATACAGCAATCTAAGGCGTGATATAAACATTATACATGTTTTTAAGGAGCGTGAACTTTTTGAAGTTAACATTTTTTATTGGAGTATTTATTGCGATTGTGGTACATGCCATAGGAGTTGTTTTAAATGATTACAATATAACATTAAAAATATTTGGTGTTATTTGTCTAGGTTCTTGTATTTCGAGTGGCATATTAAGTGGAGCGTTTATTAGTGGAGATAGATATAGAGCTAATTCTCTTAGTGAGACTAAGGATGATAAGGTTAGAAGGATGAAAATAGTAAATAAGCTGATATTATTATCAATACCTAGTTTCATTGATGCAATGGTAATAGTGGCATTTAAATAATTCAAAATTTTTTGTTGCGCAACAATAAAATATAAAAAATAATTATTTAATTATATAACCTTTAACCATTTGAATACCGTAATTGTTTACTCTACGGAAATATTCATTATCACTTTCATCAGGTTTTCTTGGAATGTAAACATCTAATTTATTATCTACATTGAAATACTTATTGGAACCTCTATCATTAACGATAACTTGTCCGTAACCTTCTAAATATATTTTAGTATTTAGAGGGAGTATGTTATTAGCTACACCGCCTGGCGTCAGGGGTTTGTTTTCACAAGTGACTGCACCTGCACTGCTATTTTCTGATTTTAGTGAGGTGTAAAAAGTCAAGGTGAATTCTTTTAATTCAGGTCCATTCATTTTATCTTCTTGTTCTTTTTTTAGCTCTAAATTTTTGTTTAATTCACTCATTAACTGATCTATTGCTTTCTGGGAAGATGATTCTTCAGCTTGTGGATTAGTGGGATTTTCATTGGATTCAACTTTATTCTTATCTTTAAGTTCCATTTCTGTATTTTTATCTTTTACAACAGCTGTTGCTAAAGCGTGAAATGGTGTTATTGTGCTTATATCACAAATGTTAAGTATGAAGATGAAGTTTAATAAGCACACTATCCTCTTTACTCTTAGCATTTATTCACACTCCTTTGTTAATGAAATTCATTTAATATATTACCTTTATTTATAAATTATAACACAAATGTAAAAAAGTTACAGAAAAATTTAAAAAACAGTATTGAATGTTAAGTTTTTTATGATTAAAATATCTCTCAATATGCCAATATACCTCTTTGCATCACAAGTTAAAAAATATATAATAATTTTTAAAAATTGAATGATGCAGTAAAATATATTATAATTTACCAATATAAAGTTGACGATGAGTTTACAAATCATTTCAAAGTATACTTCAGTAAATAAAGAGAGGAAAATAAAATTATGATTATGGAAAAGTTAAAGATAGAGGATCTTTCAGAAGTATTGGAGCTGCATAAAACTCTTATTCCATTTGAGATTTCATTTGACAGATCTATTGAAATATATAGGGAAATGTTAATGGATGAGAATTACTTCTTATTGGTTGCTAAGGAGGATAACAAAGTTATTGGATCTGCGCTAGGTATATGTTGTAAGTGCTTAGCTGTATCATTTTTAGTAATTGAAGATGTAATTGTTAAAGACGGAGTGCGGGGAAAAGGCGTAGGAAAAAAATTGATGGAATCACTTGATGAATTTGCTAAAAGAAAACATTGCGCCTATGCACTTCTTGTTTCATCTGCTTTTAGAAAAGAAGCTCATAGATTTTATGAAAAAGCTGGGTTTACTGATAGTGTAAGAGGTTTTAGAAAGGTTTATTAATCAATAATAGAGATTCTATTCAGTAAGGAATAGTATATCTTGAGTATTTTCACATTAAGAAATAAAAAGACTGATGCTTTACTAGTTAGAGCAGTTTCAATAGAATATTAAGAGAATTCATTTGTTTAAAGGGATACGAAAAAACTTTCAATAGGTATAGGAATTAAATAGCAATATATTTACAATATATGTTATAATTTGTTTGTGGCAAAAAATTATTTGAAAGGTTTTAATGATTAGTTATGGAGATTAATTGTAGAGAGATGAAAAAAGATGCAATAGGCAGCTTAAAAGGAAATTGGATAGTGGCAATATTAAGTGCTATAGTGTACAGCGCTATTAAGATTATAGGGGATTTTTTACCAGAGCAAGTTAATAATTGGTTCACTATATTATCATGTATTTCAGATGCGCTTTTTATCTTTGGGTATACAGCAATTATATTACATATAGTCAGAGGCGAGAAGGCAGAAATTTCAGAAATTTTTAATGGAGCTAAAAGATTTTTAAAGGGGCTAGGAATGACACTAGCAGTAGGTATTTTAACATTATTATGGTCACTTTTATTAATAGTTCCAGGCATTATAGCAGCAATTAAATATTCGATGACATTTTATATATGGGTAGATAATCCTAATATTGGGATTAGTGAAGCGATAGATAAGAGTATAGATATGATTAATGGGCATAGATGGGATGTATTTAAATTATACTTGAGTTTTATTGGTTGGGTTTTGTTAGTTATGGCATTGGCTGTTGTAGCAGAAAGGTTAAATTATAGGCATTATATTGGAATTGCATCTGTTGGAATGATACCTGTAAGCTTATATATTGATGTGGCTATGGCAACATTTTATAATAAGTTACTTAAAGAAAGAGAGTAAGGTGTATTTATAGAAGTTACAGATTAATCGTGTTATCTTACATCATTTATATATAGCACGAGTTTAATTTCCTGATTAAATAGAGTAATTCTCTAAGAATATTTTTATGGGAAATATATAATTCACATATAGCTTTAACTTATTAATAATAGATGATAAGTGCATTTGGAGTTAATTCGATGCACTTAATTTTTTTGTAATCATATCTTAAGAAAGTGGTAATGTTATTGACAAGCAACTGACAAAAACGGATAGTAAGATTTAATACTATATAGAGGTGATAGTATTATGAAAGAATTAGACGTGGAAAGTACAATTACAGAAAAAGAAAAGCAGATGTTGAAAATAGCATTGAATGGAATAAATGGGTTGAGTTTTAAACCAATAACAGTAGTTAAGAAGGGGGAAGAAGATTATTACTTTATATGCAAAGTAAAAACTTCAATAAGAAATCTACAAATGAAAATGGCTAAGGTATATATAAGGGTTCAAGAAGAGAGCAATCCCCAATTACTATCAATAGAGAAGTTATCATAAGTGACTTGAAAAATTAATAAACAGAGATGATAAAATAAGAATTATGAGAAATAGGTGATAATTTTTTGAAGGATGGTGAGTTTAGGAATACTGTTTTCTGCCCTATAAATGTATTTCTAAATAAAAAATAACGATTCATAGTTTGTCTTATGTTATAATTATAAAATATTATAACATATAGATAAATACAGTTTTGATAGCAATAAAGGAGAAAGCAATGAATAATAATTTTTTTGTAAAAACTCATGGCTTGGGGAATGAGTATATTGTTTTAAATGAAGAAAAAATAAATTTTGAAATTACTGAAAATGCAATTAAGAGAATATGTAATGTAAACTTTGGTATAGGTTCTGATGGAATACTTTTAAAGGTTGGATCAAGTAAAGCGGATTTTGGGTTAAAGATTTTTAATCCAGATGGTTCTGAAGCAGAAAAAAGTGGAAATGGTTTAAGAATATTTTGTAAATATATTTATGACTATGGTTTTGCAGATGGAAAAGAATTTTCAGTTGAAACTAAGGGTGGAATAGTTAAAGCAAAAATTATTGAAGTTTCAAATAATAAAGCAAAATTAATTTCTGTGGATATGGGAAAGGCAATTTTTGATTCTAAAATGATTCCAACAAACTTTGAAGAAGAAGAGGTTATAGAAAAGAAACTTAAAGTTTCTGATAAAGAATATGAAATAAATTGTGTTTCAATGGGAAATCCCCATTGTGTTATTTTAAAGGAAGAATTAAATATTGATGAAATAAAAGAATATGGGAAGCTTATAGAAAACCACAATAGATTTCCTAATAGAACTAATGTCCAATTTGCTAAAGTAATCTCAAGAAGTGAGGCAGAAATACTGATATGGGAAAGAGGGGCAGGTTTTACCTTGGCGTCAGGAAGTTCCTCTTGTGCCGTAGCAAGTATTTTGAAAAAAAGAAATTTAGTTGATAACAAAGTTAAAGTTAAAATGCTTGGTGGAGAATTATTAATAGAAATAGATGAAAATTGGAATGTGAAAATGACAGGAGAGGTAAGGCAAATAGCAGAAGGAACCTTAAGCAATGAACTTATTGAAGATTTAAATAAGAAATTATAAAGTTATATATTTAAATAGATAAAAATTCTTAAACAATATGAGATTATTTTATTAGTATAACCTTCTACATGATACAAGTTGAACTATATCATGTAGAAGGTTAATTTGTTATATGGTAATGGTAATATATTAAGCTAATAAGCAGATTGATGACTTAAGAAACTATATATTATATGAAATCAAGATTTCTATTTTTAAGGCGTTTCATATCATTCATAGGGGGCATACCAAACATTCTGGTATACTCACGGCTGAACTGGGAGGGACTTTCATAGCCAACTTGAAATCCAGCTTCAGCAGCTTCAGTTATACCAGAAAGAAGAATGCGACGTGCTTCTTGTAAGCGTATTTGCTTTTGGTATTGTAGTGGACTCATGGCTGTAACCTCCTTGAATTGATGATGTAAAGAAGAAGGGCTCATATTCAAACTTTTAGCTAAGTCGCTAATACGTAATGGTTTAGAAAAATTATTATTAATTAAATGAATAGCTTTTGCTATTGAATGTGTATTGTTACTGCTGCCTATAAATTGATTGACTAGATAACCTTGATTATCCTGAAGAATGTAATAAAGTATTTCATGAATAAATAATGGTGCTAAAACAGGTATATCTTTAGGTCTATTTAAAAGATTTACAAGCCTTATTGCAGCGTCAAGAAGTATAGAATTAGTTTTATTTACTACAACACCTTTTCCTAAATTATCATTTTCACTAAAAACGTCCTGAGATTCTTTAAGTATTTGTAAGATTTGATCAGAAGTAAAAGTGAGATTAATGCAAAGATAAGGATGCTTTGGAGTAGCTTCTAATATTTTACAAGTAACAGGCAATTTTACAGAGGCAACCAAATAGGAAGTGGGATCATATTTGTAAGTTTCCGTACCAAGCAATACAACTTTTGAACCTTGGGCAATTATGCATAAGGAAGGCTCGTAAATACTAAAGAGCTGTTCATGCTCGTTTGAAGCACGGATTAAATCTAAAGTCGGAATGGCAGTTGAATTAAAGCCGTCTTTAGTAGCAAACTGTTCTATTAAATGGGCTAGTTCTTTCTGTTTAGCTGATATCGTGTTATCTTCATTTATATTATTCATGCTATATTTCACTTCCTTTACAGATTATAATATATTAATAATTTTAATATTATTTGCAGGATTGGGCAAGGATATTATATTAATGTTCTACTGGTTATATAGTTTTATAACTTATAATTTATATATAAGATCAATTAAAGGAAGGATGATATAAATGAAAAATTTAGAAGGAAAAGTAGCAATAGTAACAGGAGCATCAAGGGGAATAGGAAGTGCAATAGCTAGGCAGTTAGCTGATTCAGGAGCTAAGGTAGTAGTTAATTTTTCAAACAGTGAAGAAAAGGCAGCAGAAGTTGTTAACAGCATAATAAGAAAAGGTGGAGAGGCTGTCGCTATTAAAGCAGATATAAGCAAGGTAGCAGAAGTAGAAAAGTTATTCAAGGAAACAGTTGATAAATTTAGTAAGATAAATATTCTTATAAATAATGCTGGTGTAATGAAAACTGTACCGCTTTTAGATGTAACTGAAGAGGAATTTGACAGGCATTATGAAATAAATGTAAAAGGAACTTTTTTTGCATGTAAAGAAGCTATGAAGCTTATGGAGAATAACGGGAGAATACTCAATTTTTCAACTTCAGTTGCTGGAGCTATGATGCCTGGATATAGTCTTTATGCATCTACAAAAGGAGCTGTTGAGCAAATAACAAGACAACTAGCAAAGGAATTTGGACCAAAACAAATTACAATTAACGCAATTGCTCCAGGTCCAGTTAATACTGAGCTTTTTACAAACGGAAAAACTGAAGAGTTAATTGAAGGTATGAAAAATTTAAATGCTTTTAAACGTCTTGGAGAGGTTGAAGATATTGCTAATGTAGTTGAATTTTTGATTAGTGATAAAGCACAATGGGTAACAGGACAGACTTTACGTGTTAATGGTGGATTTATGTAGTTAAGACTTGGCTTAAGTCATATAGGATATGGGTAATTAAAGATTAATTTTTAAAATGGAGCTGTTGTATTAAGAAATTCAGCAACAATATGTTGCCTTAGAATTTGAAAATCTAATATAACATATTGTAGTTTTTATTCTTTGTGCGACAGCTCATATTGTTTAGTTATTTTTGGGCTGTTACGCCATAAAAGTTATCACCGATATCTAGAGTTGTTATATTTGAAAATTCATGTGTATGTAATAATTTTACTAATTCCATTTTGTCCAATCTATGATCAATTGGAGGACCAAATTCACTATTGATTTTTGCCCATTCAACAATAGCTATTTTTCCGCCAGGAGATATAATTCTTTTTATTTCATTTAAGAAGTTTTCTTTTTCATTAGCTTCATGAAGTACGTTGCTGATAAAAGCAAAAGTTACGCTATTATCTTTTAGCTTCAAATTATTCTCATCTGTTAGAACAGTCTCTATATTTAAGATACTGTTTTCTTTAATTTTTTTCTCAACATCTTGAAGCATTTCAGACAATATATCCATGGCAAAAACAGTACCGCTTTTACCTACAATTTTAGAAGCAGGAATAGTAAAATAACCGATTCCACAGCCTATATCTGCCACTATATCTCCCTCTTGTAGATTAAGATTAATAAGAGTTTCTTCTGGTGGTAACAATTTTCTTCTTTGTTCGTTATCAAGTTTATGTTTGTTTTTTGCATCAAATTTATGTGCCATTATTTAAAATACACCTCCTAGGATTATAATAAAGTATATTAATATGTATTATTATAGTATTAAATTTATTATATTACAAAAAAGAAGATGGCAATGTGATATTGTCACAGAATATTTAATTTTATTTTGATAAGTTAAAATGCTTTCATCAAGTATTTTTCAGTAAAATAAAGTTACAATTTTGTTAAAAGTATTAAAACTTATTTCTGAAATGGTTAAAAGATGTTATCATTATATCAAGAAAGGAAGCGAGTTTCTTGGGAACATATAATGGTTTTGAATCATTAAATGATAGATGTAAATATATATTTAGCATTATACAGAAAAATGGACCTATAACTAAAAATGAATTAATTGATATAACAGATATTAAATTAACTACACTAAACAGAGATCTTAAAATATTACTTAATGAAAAAATCATTGTTGAAAGTGATCTTGGACAATCACTAGGGGGGAGAAAACCAACTTTATATGATGTAAATCAAGGGGGATTTTATATTATTGGAATTGACATTTCGCGAACTTATACTAAAATAGTTATAACAAATTTAAAATTAAAAATAATAAAAGAAAGATTATTAAGTCATGAATATAATATGGAAACTATATCAGAAACTATACCTGATGCTATAAAGGAATTATGTATGAGACTACAAATACATAATTCAGATATTGTTGGAATTGGTATAGGAATAGTTGGGGGATTTAATGTTAAGTCATTATGTGATACACTGAAAGAAGAATTAAATACATTAATATGTGTAGATAACGGTGCTAATGCCGCAGTTGTAGGGGAATATAATTTTGGAATTGGAAAAGGCAAAAAAAATATAGCATATATAAACTGTGGCGTAGGAATAAGAACTGGGGTTATATCATCAGGTGTTTTAATTCGTACAATTAACAATTCAGAAGATGCATTTGGACACATGATTGTAGATGTTAATGGACCGAAATGCTCCTGTGGAAATTATGGATGCATAGAAAGTTATGTATCCATATCAAACATAACTCAAAAATTTATTGATGAAATGAAAGGAATGAAGTCATTAAGATTAAATAAAAATTTAAGCAGTATTAATTATAGAGATGTCTGTAGTTTAGCTGAAAGAGAAAATGAAATTGCTATTAATATTATTAAAAATTCAGCTTTATATTTTGGAATAGGACTTTCGAATTATATAAAACTGTTTAATCCAGAATTAATAATTTTAAGTGGTCCATTAGTACAAAATTCAAAGTTGTTTTATGATTTGTCAAAAGAGACTGCTTTGAAAAAATCTCATATAGAAAATAATGATATTGAGTTTAGCAATGGAGGGTATTTTGAAGATACATCTATATCAGTAGGAGCTTGTGCTGTAGTTATTCAAAAGATATTAAACTAAAAGATGAGGAAGTGAAATTTATGAATCCAGTGGCGTTTTCAATTGGAGGATTTGATATTAGGTGGTATGGTATATTAATTGCAACAGGAATGATACTTGGGATATTAATATCAAATTATAACTGTAAATGGAGAGACGTTGATTATGATAATTTATTAAACATCGTACTATTAGCTATTCCAATTGGAATAATAGGTGCTAGGTTATATTATGTAGTATTTGAGTTTGACAATTATAAGAACAATATCATGGATGCTTTTAATATAAGAAATGGAGGACTTGCGATACATGGAGGACTTATTTTTGCTATAGTAACAGCTTTGATTTATACAACAAGAAAAAAATTAAGTTTTATTAAATTTGCAGATGTAGCAGCTCCTTCTATTATTTTAGCTCAAGCTTTAGGGCGATGGGGAAATTTCTTTAATCAAGAAGCTCATGGAGATGCAGTAAGCTATGAATTTATTAAGCATTTCCCAATGTTTATTCAAAATGGTATGAATATAAATGGAATTTATTATAATCCAACTTTTTTATATGAATCTGTTTGGAATATACTTATTTTCATAATATTAATGATTATGTTAAGAAAAAGCAAAACAAATGGTATAGTATTTTTCTCATACCTAGGACTATATTCTATAGGTCGTTTCGTAATTGAAGGAATGAGAACAGATAGTTTAATGCTTGGAAATATTAGAATGGCTCAACTAGTTAGTTTAAGTGGAGTAGTTATATGGATAATATTTTTATTTTTCAATTACTATAGAAGAAAAAGTAAAGGAAGAATATAATTATTATATTAAAGAATATTATTTTTAAATTAATAATTAGAGATATACATTATACTTAGATATATTAAGAAAGGATGTGAGGAGTTAGTGAATCAGAATATTATTTTTAAATTTTCTAAAAAACTTATGAAGTTGGTATTTAATAAAAAGTTAACTTTAGTTGCTGTAATAGTTCTTTCTTTAACTATAGTGGCTGGCTGCTCAAATGTAAATAAATCATCAAATGATAAAGCTAATAACATTCAAGGTAATGATAAAGTCTCAGACTCATCTAATGCTCAATCTGAATCAGAAGATAATAGCGACACTACTAAAGATAACGAAACAAAAAAATCTGAAGATAATTCAGAGAATGTTATTCTTAATGATATTAAGACAAGGGCACAAGAAGGAAAAATTATTAATTCGGACTATCAAGCTGGAACTTCTAACATACAAGAAGTAGAAGAAAAACTCGGAAAAGAGGATAAGTCAGAATGGGTAGCAGATGCTAAAGGAAATTACTCTACTTATTCCAAAAATAATGTTGTTTTTGGATCAAACAAAGGTGGGAGAATTTTTGAAATTAGATCCTTTGATCAGCGTTTAAATCAGATTTCTCTTTCAATGGTTGAGGATTTTTTTGGAACACCTCCTCATGATGTAACATCTGATGGTGAAAAAATTATAGGTTATGTATCAGGAGAAGACTTTAAAATTTTATTTGTGTTTAAGGCACCTAGTGATAGTAATAGTGATCCTAAGTTAGACCATTATTCGGTCTTATATCCTAAGGGTACTGTTAACTCTATGGCAAGTGATAAGGGTAGAGAATGGTGATATAATATAATAAAAATAGCAGGCTTTATATTTCTAAATATATAAGCCTGCTATTTTTTGATTGCGCCTTAAATTAGGAATAATAAGTAAAGTTTATTAGGAATAATTATAGTACCTCGAATTAGTGATAAAGTTACAGATAAGAACAGTGATATTTATTAAAAATAGTGGAAAACTATATTGTTATATTTGAGAAGGCAGCTTAATTTATAGTAAGCTGTCTATTTTAACGTGTATATAGTAATTTGGTACACAAAAATAAAAAACTTATTTCCGAAATGGTTAAAAGATGTTGTATAATATATATTGAAAGCTATTAGATTTAGGAGTCATCTATAAAGCTTAAGGGGCTGTAAAGTTAGTTTAATATGTGAATAAATCATTATGAAAGAAGGTTTTTTAATTGATGCAATTTTTGTGGTTAACCCCTTTAGGATTTCTAGTTGGAGCATTTGGAACTCTAATCGGTGCTGGTGGAGGATTTATACTGGTACCTATTTTACTGTTGCTATATCCTGACAAGAGCCCAGATACAATAACGAGTATTTCTCTAGCAGTTGTGTTTTTTAATGCATTATCCGGTTCTTTTGCTTATTCTAAGATGAAGCGTATTGATTATAAGTCTGGAATTATTTTTGCAATAGCAACACTTCCAGGATCAATCTTAGGATCGATAATAACAGGGTATGTGCCAAGGCAGCTTTTTAATGGAATATTTGGCGTAATATTAGTTATAGTATCAATAATCTTAATATTAAAAACAAAGAAGGAAGTAATGAATAATAATATAGTAATTAAAAAAGGTTATGTTACAAGGACAGTAATAGATATTGAAGGTATAGAACATACTTTTTCATATAATCCTATTGTTGGAATTATTGTAAGTGTTTTTGTAGGTTTTATGTCTAGTTTCTTAGGAATAGGAGGAGGAATAATACATGTTCCAGTACTTGTTAATGTGTTAAATTATCCAGTACATATTGCAACAGCTACATCGCATTTTGTTTTAGCAGTAATGTCATTATCTGGGACTGCGGTTCATATAGTAAATGGAGTGCTTCAGTCTAGTGTAATTCAAACTGTTGCATTATCTATAGGTGTACTATTTGGAGCACAATTAGGTGCTAGACTTTCAAAGAAAATTCATGGGGGAGCAATAATTAGAAGCCTTGCAGTTGCATTGGCTATTGTAGGAGTAAGAATATTTTTTATGGCATTTTAAATTACAAGCACAACATGTATATTTGGAATTAATATAAGACTTAATAATGAAAAGAGAGGATATTAAAGTATTTATCTTCTCTTTTTTAGTTATATTGAATTTGTGTGATATGATCACATAAATTTCTCAAAGATTTATATATAATAAAGCCATAGAGAAAATCAAATGATGCTAATGTATGTGATAGTAACAATAAAACCAACAGGATGAATTTTGAGGAGGAATTAAAAATGTTTGGATTATTTAAGAAAAATAGTGGAAGAGTAATAAATGTAAATGATATTGATGATCTTATTGGAAAAGTTGAACTGATTGATATAAGAGAAAAATATGAATATGCAGGCGGCAGTATAAAAACTGCAAAGAATATTCCAATGGGAGAACTTTTAAATAAACCAGAAAAATATCTGAATAAAAACAAGGAATATTATGTAATGTGTCAATCAGGTGGAAGGAGTACAAGAGCGTGTAATTCACTTACAAAGCAGGGATTTAATGTTGTTAATGTTTCTGGTGGAATTGGTTCCTATGCAGGAAATAAAAGAAAATAACTAAATATATTTAATTAAAAAGTAGGAGTGAAAAATTATGAAGAGAAAAATATTAATTGTTGGCGGAGTTGCTGGAGGAGCATCAGCTGCAGCTAGGCTTAGGAGACTTAGTGAGGAAGATGAAATAGTAATGTTTGAAAGAGGACCTCATGTTTCTTTCTCAAATTGTGCACTTCCATATCATTTAAGCGGTATTATAGAAGAAGCGGATAGATTGGTTTTAATGAGTCCCGAAAAATTTCTAGTTCAATATAATATTAAGGTGAGAGTAAATAATGAAGTTTTATCAATAGATAAAAAAGAAAAGTATGTAATAGTGAAAGACTTATTGAATGGTGAAACTTTTAAAGAAAATTACGATAAACTAATACTATCGCCAGGAGCTAAACCAATTGTGCCCAATATTAATGGAATTGAAGAAGTGAATATTTTTACTATAAGAAATGTTGTTGACATAGATAAACTAAATAAGCATATAAGATTAAATGATATACAAGATATAGCAGTTATTGGTGGCGGTTATATTGGAGTTGAGGCGGCAGAAAATTTAAGAAAAGCTGGTTACAATGTATCATTAATAGAAGCAACTGATCAAATATTAAGGCCATTTGACTATGATATGGTTCAAATATTCCATAAAGAGCTTTATGATCATGAGATAGATTTAATAGTAGGGGATAAAGTTGAAAAATTTGAAAGAGATACAGTAATTTTAGCATCAGGTAGAAAAATAAATGCAAAGGTCGTGGTTATGGCTATAGGCGTTGCACCAGAAACTGTTTTGGCCAAAGCTGCAGAATTAAATATAGGTGAGACTGGAGCTATAAAGGTAGATACAAATTATAAGACAAACGATGATGATATTTATGCAGTTGGTGATGCAATAGAAATTTATAATTCATTAACTCATTCTGTAGCAAAGTTATCTCTTGCAGGTCCAGCCCAAAAGCAGGCTAGATCTGTTGCAGATCATATAAATGGAAAGAAGGGAATAAATAAAGGCTATATAGGTTCCTCAGCTATAAAGATTTTTGATTATAATGGAGCATCAACAGGTTTAAATGAAGCGCTTATAAATGTTCTAAACATGAATATCAGCTATGATGTTGTAAGAGTTATACTTACAGATAAGGTAGGAATTATGCCTAATTCATCTCCTATACATTTAAAATTATTATTTGAAGTTCCAACTGGAAAGATCTTAGGAGCTCAAGCTATAGGAAAAGGTGATGTTAGTAAAAGAATAGATGTAATTGCAACAGCCATAAAATTTGGAGGAACTGTAGAAGACTTAAAAGATTTAGAATTATGTTATGCACCGCCATTTTCTACTGCAAAAGATGTTGTCAATTATGCAGGATATGTTGCTTCTAATCTTTTAAATGGTGATTTTAAACAAGTTAATGTGGATTTAGTTAGAGGACTTGTAGAACATGGTTCATATATAATAGATGTTAGAGAAAGAGGAGAGTTTGCTAATGGGCATATTAAAAATGCAGTTAATATCCCATTGAGCGAATTAAGACAGAGAATAAATGAAATACCAAAAGATAAGCCTGTATATTTGCATTGCAGAACTGGTCAAAGAAGCTACAATGCTACTTTAGCCCTTCAGAATTTGGGATTTCAGAATGTATATAATATAACAGGAAGTTTCTTGGCATTATCATTTTATGAATATTTTGATGATAAGAATAAGAGCAGGGAAAGCATTGTTACAGAATATAATTTTAAATAAATGTTATCGGGTTTAAAATAGAAAAGTATATGCGTATGTTAGGCATTTTTAATTTTGTCTAAATGAATTTGCATTTTCTGAAAAAATATGATAAAATTTCTTTATTAATAATAATTATTAACAAAGAAGGGGAGAAGAAGAATGTCAGCATTTAAATGGAAGGAAGAATATAGCTTAAATATTGAAGAAATTGATAAGCAGCATAAAAAATTATTGGAAATAGGAAGAAGAGCATATGATATTGCAGTTATTGATGACGGGTATGATAGATTTGATGAGATAATGACAATAATTGATGAGCTTCTAGAGTATACAAAATATCATTTTGAATATGAAGAAAACATGCTGAAGAAATATAATTATGATCACATTCATGATCAGGAGGAAGAACATGGATTTTATGTTTATAAGATAAATGAAGTGGCATCTAGAGAAGATATTGATGATAATCAAAGAAAGGTGACATTAGAAATTATAGATTTTTTATCTGAGTGGATTAGCCAGCATATTAATGTAGCAGATAGAAAATATGCATTATTTTTAAAGACACTCTAATAAAAGATGAGAGTATAGCTATCTTGCTTTTCTCTCATCTTTTTATATTTAGAAAGAATTTATGTGATTACATAATTTTTTGAATTTTATTGAGTGGTATCTTATATGCACTCATAGTTAGATTATAAATAAAAGCATTTTAAGTATGTATTTAATAATTTTTAGCGTAACATATCTAATTGATTACATTTTTGAAGCAAATTCTCTTAGTGTCGTTGCGGTAGAGTTGAGTTCTTGAATTGTAGCAGAAATTTCTTCAAGGCCTGCCGATTGATTATCAAATAACAAATTTGAGTTTTGAAAATTTAAGTAAATTTCATTTATTGAACTTTGTATAACATTTAATATGCTATTAATTTATAATAAGATATTTAATGATGTTTTTCAACAATATTCAAAGTATTGCTAAATATTTAAAATTTAATGGATAATTAGAAAGTGCTATTAGTTTAAATTTAATATTGTACCAGTTCTATTCAAAAAGGAATTTTTACAGTTTTCGTGAATAGAATTTATAGCATTATCTCCAGTACAGTGGGATAAACCTAGCAAGTTTGGGTTTAAGTAATTTAAGAATTCAATTGATTTACTTATTCGTTCAGGGGGGGCTTCTATAAGATGTGTTCCACCAATTATTCCAGCTATTTTTTCATTAGTTCTTTCCTTAATAGTCTCTACAATATTTAAGAAACCTGGATGCGCACAACCAAGCAAAATAACAAGTCCATTTTTAGTTTTAAGACCTATGGAAATTTCATCGTTAAAAGTATCTATTTCAAATCTATCGCCAATTTTAAGCTGCATATTGTCATTTAACTTCTCAAAATCATAATATTTATTAAAATTAGTAAATATAAAAATATCATTACTTACTTTAAAAATATTTTCTTTAACCAAATGTATAGGAAGATTCTTATCATCAATATAGTTTTTATCAAAATCTATTCCTACGTAACTATATCCGCTTTCTTTCGAAAAATCAGATTTTAGATTCCCATCAGAGATCGATTTTTTCAAAAAAATGTTCACTTACTATGAGTTTAGGAGTTATATTGTATGTATCTAATAATCTTCTTACTCCGCCACAGTGATCATAATGAGCATGGCCTTAGTATTAATGTATCGATACTTGCAAGATCAATATTTAATTTTTTTGCATTATCAATAAAATCACCTGACTTTCCTGTGTCAAAAAGAATGTTATGATTATCCGTTTTAATAAATATAGATAATCCATGTTCATATTTTAATAGTTTATTTTCATCTTGAGAATTTTCTATTAATGTTGTTAGTTTCATTTCTACACCCCATTTTGTAGTGTTTTAAAACTTATTTGGAATTATAAGTAATATTATATGATAAATTATATCATAATTAAGTGGAAATTAATAGCATTTGACAATAATGAAATAGTATAACTTTAGTTATATTTTTATAATTTATAAATCGAATGTTCTATATTAAATAAAATTTTTTATAATTTACAATAATTTAAAATTAATTATTTGTACTTTAAGGTAAAAATGCAGTAAAATAAAATTAAAGCAGTATATATGTCAAAATTTAGCTAAGAGTTTCTAAAAAATCATGAATTTAATTTACATAAAGTAACAATTGAAATAAAAGTGTGAATAGGAGAGGTAATTATGGAAAAAAATGATTTGAATTATATGAATTATCAGGGGAACTTAAATAAAAAATTAGTAGCTGATAAGAGCATTGATTTAACTGCTATTGCATATGCTGCGGCAGAAGCGAAAAAAGTATTAGGGGAAATGCCTGAAAAAGCAATTGTAGAAGTTAGCGGTGATATTATTAAAAATGCTAAAAAGGCTATGGATTCTGGAAAAGATGATTTAAAAAGTATAGAATATGCTATAGCGGCGGGAATTGTAGCAGGAAGGCCTGAAAAAAAACTGGAGGCAATTTCGGAAGTAACTCAAGAAGAAAAGAAAAAGATTGAAGAATACATAATTGCTCATACAATAGAAGTTAAACAGGCAGAAACGGCTTTTATATTTGACATACAAGTAAATTTAATTTATGAAAAATCATTTACAAAAGTTAGAATAGTGAATAATTGCACAAATATTATTTTAATTGAAAAGAATGATGATATAATCTACATAAAAGAGGCAAGTTTATCTGATAACAACTTATTAAAAACAGGTGAAAACATAGGTTCCTTGGATTTTATAGATATTAAAGATATTAAAGATATCATTGGAAAGAAAAAATAAGAATATGTTTTATAAAATAAGATTAATTAGAAGTATGTTATTACTTCTAATTAATCTTTTTCATTTGTTAATTATTACAGTCATGAGCATGGCAAAGCTCGCCTGAATCCACAATAGAACCTTCAAGCCATTTTGAAGCGACTGCTTTTACATCTCCAGAGCAGCCTCTTAATACTTCTATTCCAGCATTATTTAACACTCTAACAGCACCTTCGCCTATATTGCCTGCAAGCATAACCTTAACGCCTTTATCATAAAGTGTTGAGGCAATATTAGATTTACAGCCACAGCCTTCTGGTGATTGAAGTATTTCCGTATCTGTTATTTTTTTAGATTGTGTATCAACTGTGAAAAGTGTGTAATATTCACAATGTCCAAAGTGATCGTCAATGTTATTATTACGTGATGGTAATGCAATTTTCATAAAATTAACCTCCATAAGATATATGTTGAGTATGGAATATGAAATATTATTAATGTCATATGCCATTAATAATATAATAAACTTATGATGTAAAGATGTCAATAATAAGTAAAAATAGTTTTTATATTTTTTAGTGTATGGGAATTCATGGGGTTTATACTGGAGTACAATTTTAAGAAGATAATGAGTGGAGTGAATTTTATCCATATTAGAAAATATATTTAATCATTAGATATACTAATGGTTATCATTACATATTTGTATTTTACTTATAGATGTGCCTATATTATACTTAAGTTTATCAAAATTTTATTTTAACTTATGAAGGATGTTTTAAAGGAGATGTATAGTTATTATGGTTAACGCGAAAAGACAAAAGGAAATGAAATCATTAGGATTTTTATTACAGAATGACAAAGAACATTATGCCGTTAGATTTTTAAGTAAAGCAGGTAATTTTACAGTAGAAGAGTTAAATAATATTAATAAAATTGCAGGAAAATATGGAAAAGGTTATTCTGGGATTACAACAAGACTTCAAATTGAAGTGCCTTGGATTAAAGATGAAGATGCTGAAAAGGTAATTCAAGAAGCAAAGGCATTAGGATTGCGTCATGGCGGTACAGGTCAGAGGGTAAGGCCTCTAGTTGCTTGTAAAGGAACTGTATGTCTTCATGGAAATATTGATACTCAAGAAATCTGCAGAGAGTTAGAAAATAAATATTTTGGAACAGATACGCCGCATAAATGTAAAATGGGAGTAGTTGGTTGTGCAAATAATTGTGCTAAAGCTAATATAAATGATATTGGAGTTATGGGCAGAACAATACCAGAATTTAATTTAGATAACTGTGTTGGTTGTGGCTTATGTGTACAAGACTGTAGACAAAAAGCATTGCAAGTGGTAGATAAGAAAATAGTTTATAATGAAAAATTATGTGTAAGTTGTGGTGAATGTGTACGAGTATGTAAAACAAATGCTGCCATTGAAAAAGAAAAAGGAGCAGAAATATTTGTTGGTGGAAGATTTGGACGTGGAATAAGGATTGGAGATTCACTAGGAAAAATATTTGCTGAAGAGGAGATAGTACCAGTTGTAGATAAGATAATGGAGTACTATAGAGAAATAGGTAATAAAGGAGAACGAATTTCTACTGTTATGGATAGAGTGGGAAAAGAAAAATTTATAGATGATGTATTAAATAGGATTTAATTTAATGAATAATGAGGAATTATATTTAGTTCCTCATTGTCTTTACATAATTTTTTAGCATATCTATAAAAACTAAAGTTCCCCTTGATGGAGTGACTCCTTTGGGAATTATATACGAAAACTCGCGGCTATAACCATTAGGAGTTTTTAAAATAGAAATTTCATTATTTTTTAATGAGTTTTCAATAACAAGAGATGAAATGAAAGTAATGCCTAAGTTATTTTTAACTGCTTCTTTTACGGAATAATTACTTCCAAAAACAATTATATTTTTAGGATTTATATTATTACTAGTTAAGAAGTGGTTTAAATATTCTCTTGTCCCAGAACCTACCTCTCTGCTTATCCATGTTTGATTTTGCAATTCTTGTGCTGAAAATTCATTATTTACTAAATAATGATTATAAGGAACAGCAACCTTCATTGCATCAGTATAAAAATGATTAATTACAAAGTTTGAAGAAGGAACGGTGCCTTCAACGAGAGCTAAATCAACTTGAAAACTTTTAACTTTATCACAAATATGATGGGTATTTTCTATTGTAACTTCAAGTTCCAAATCAGGATAAGCCTTTGCAAATTTTCCTAAGAAAGCAGGTAAAAGATATTCACCTATTGTAAGGCTTGCACCAATATGTAATTGACCTTTTAGTATGTTATTGCTGTCCAATAAATCATTTCTAGTATCGTCTAATAGTTTTATAATTTGCTTTGAACGCTCATAAAGAAGATAGCCGCTTTGAGTTATGTTTATATTTTTTTGCTTAACTGAGCGTTGTATCAAAACTGTATCAAAATAATCTTCAAGATGTTTTATATGTAAACTGACACTAGGCTGCGATAAATTAATAGCTTCTGCAGCCTTAGTGAAATTTTTGTATTCTACAACAGCCATAAACGTCTTAAGCTCATCTATCATAAAATTCACCCTTTCAAATAATAAGTAAAGTTAATGATTATTAAAAAAAATATATATTTCACTTATGATTATACTACATTTTTATTTACAATATAAAGAATTGTAGTGAAAGATTAGTTATAAGTATTATAAGGAGAACTTAGATGTTGTTGGATTATGGCTGGGTTAAATGATAATAAAAGAGGTATAGTGGTTATAATAATAGATTTTATTAACCTGGTATTAGAAGAATTCATATTATAATATTATAGAAATATTAAATTGTGGAAATTATGAAGAAGTGTAATTGCAAAAAACATAGGAAACACAAAAAAACAAGTGATAAAAAGAGAAAATCATGTAATCAAAATCCGTATTCCGAAGCAGTCATACCGCCATGTGCAGAATATTTAAAAAATGATAATGTATTATTAATAAACGGCGATTTGCTTTATATAAATAATAACAAGCTGTATGCATTTATTTCTTCAAATGCTTCTAATCAAAATTCTGAAGGTGATTCAAGTGAATCGCTAAATACTAACATTGAAATTAGTATGACAACATTTATAATTGGATTATTTATTAATCAAATCCAAAAGGGAATTATAAAATATGATGAAGATAAGCCTATTCATCAAGATAAAAAGATTGATTCATTAATACATCAATGGCTAGAAGAATCATTAAGTGAATCTGAAACAAATCAAGGAAAAAGAAAATCTGAAGAATTTCAATTATCTAAGGAATCCGAAAACCCCGACGGACAAGCCAATAAATCTAGTTCAAACGAAGAATCTAAAGAATCAGGAATAGCAAAAGGTATTCAAATAGAATATTCATTAAACTTTATCATATCTAACGGCAATGCTATTGTTAATTTTGTGACATATACTTTAGATATAACTGAGCTTAATTATATAATATTATTTACTCTAAATAGATTAGAAGGTGATCCAGGATTATATTTTGCGAATAATGGTTATGCAACGCCTATTCCTGCAAATATATATTTAGCTGGATTAAATATAAGATTTGGGAGAAATAATGAATTTGTATAAGAAATCTTTTAGTAGCTACAATCATATAAAATGTTTGATTTTTTTATTACAACATATATATAAATAATTTATAAAAATGAAATATTGATTTTAGCAGTTTGAGTGAAAAAAGGCATGTACAATTTTGCATAAAATTTGTACATGTCTCTCGGTTCAAAAATAAATATTCATTTAAGTATTTCAGAACTTTCACTCATTGATGTAAGTATATCAGTTATTTTACAAGCTCTATCTTCGTTAGTAAGTACAATTAAATAATCGCCAGGAAAAATAACGGTATCTCCTTTAGGGATTATCTCTTCATCACCGCGTTTAACAGCTACTAACAAGCAACGGGAAGGCCATTTAATTTCTTTAATTTGTTTACCATCTAATTTCGAACCCATACACACTGGAAATTCTAAAATAGCTTTATTCTTTTTATTACCGATAGATGTTTTATTACCACTATTTTTAAGGATTTTTTCAAGCAGTGCTTCATAAACTGGCTTGGAACCTAAAGCATCTGCTACTATATATGCAATTATAGCAACGATGGCTAAAGAAAGTAAATGATTAAAGGAGCCAGTCATTTCTGTAATTAAGATAGTTCCAGTTATAGGGGATTTTACTACAGCAGCAAAGTAACCGGCCATACCAAGTATAATAAAATTACTTATATACATACTATCAAAGTGAGCAAAATGTATAAGTATTACTCCGTAGGTATTTCCAATTAGAGCACCAATTGTAAGTAACGGAAGAAAGATTCCACCAGGAGCTCCAGAACCGAAGCTTACCATAGTAAATAGAAATTTCATAACAAGAACAATTATTAAAAGTTTTAAAGAAAAATTTCCTACGGTTAATGATGTTATAAGTTCATGTCCACCGCCTAGGACTTGAGGTAATAAAAGTCCAAAGATAACTGATAATAGCAAAGGAATAATGATTCGTAATTCCTTCCTTAACCAGGTTTGCTTTACATATAAATCTTGAGTTTTTAGGAGAGTTACATTAAATAATACTCCTAGAACACCTATTATAATACCTAATAAGATTATGTAAAAATAAAATTTAAGTGGAAGTAAAGCAAGATTTCCGAAATTAAATACTGGTTTTAAGCCTAGAAAACCACTAGCTATGAAATCTGCTGATAAGGCAGATGATATAGCAGATAATAAAATTAAAGGTGAAAAATTTTTATGAACTTCTTCTAATGCAAACATTGTTCCTGCTAAGGGTGCATTAAATGCAGCAGCAAGTCCAGCACTAGCTCCACTTGTAATGAGATATTTTTCTTCAATCTTTATTCTTTTAAATATTTTACTAAAACCTTGTCCAATTGCGGCACCTAATTGGACAGAAGGACCTTCTCTTCCTAAGGAAAGTCCAGCGCCTATTGAAAGAACTCCTCCAAAGAATTTTCCAATTATGATTCTCCACCATGACATATCAAGCTTTCTAAGTAAAACACCTTCAATCTGTGGAATTCCGCTTCCACTAATCATAGGTTCATTTTTAACCATTAAGCCTACAATATATCCTATAACTATTAAAGCCAAAATCCATGGCAAAATGAGTATAGGTTTATTGGAGATGGTTTTATAAATATAATCTAAAATAATTTCTGCTTTTTCAAGTGCAAGACGATATAGTACAATTAATAACCCTGAAGTAATCCCTATACCTACCCCTTCAAAAACAAGCTTTAACTTAAAATTGTGCCAGTGAAACAGTGTATTATAGGTATTTTGTTTATTTTTTGATTCCAATTTTTTGCCTCCATTATTGCTGTATATAAAAGTTATAAACTTCTATCTTCAAAATTTTGAAGATAGGACATATATATATTAGCATATATATATATGTATGTTAATATACAACTGAAAGTAAATTATAAGAAGAGAGTAAATAATGACAATGTTATCTTAAAATTTAGAACTATTAAATCGAAAACAATGTACAATATATAGGCTAATTAATAAGACAAAGTTATTTTTTTGCAAGAATATTTCTTATTTTAATAAAGGCACCTTGACTAGTTGGAGCAATATATCTTTTCTTTGGATGCTTATCTTCTACAGCCTTAATATATTCACTAATTATAGTGTCTATATTAGTGGATTCGCTTAATTTAAAATATCTATATTGCTTTTTCTCTAGTTGTTTTATATAAGGTTTAAAATATGAATCTATTTTCATCCAATTAAACTGTTTAGATATATTTTTTTGGTTAAAGCCTGTAGCATAACTACCTGGTTCGATTAATATGACAGGAATATTAACATCTTTGAGTTCTTTTAATTCTTCATTTAAAGATGGAGCTATAGCTTCTAATGCAAACTTGGTTGCACAGTAAGGAGAGAGAAAAGGGATTGGATAGCGGCCAGCTAAAGATGATAAGAAAATTATTCGTCCTTTTTTTCTAGAAATCATCTGATTTAAGACAAGTTGAGTTAATTCAATTGGGGCAAATACGTTAGTTTTAAATGTATTTATATACTTGTTAATATCTACTTCAGCTACCGAGCCAGAATCTCCGATAGCAGCATTGTTTATTAAAACATCAATTTTAATATCTGTTATTCTCATTCTATCTTCGCTACATAAAATATCTAGTTTAAAGCTTTCTAGGGGGAGTGCATATTTTTTATTTAATGAATTTAACATATTGGCTTGGTCTTCGGTATGTGTTGTTGCATATACATAATGCCCTCTTCTAGCTAAAGCAATTGCTGCTTCAAATCCAAGTCCGGAACCACAGCCGGTAATTAATATTCTTTTCATTTCATTACCTCAATTCGTTTAAAATTAAAGAAATATGAAGTCGTTTATGTATATTATTTCTTGTATTCATATAAGTATGTGTTAAAAAATATAAAAAAATAAGACTCAATTATATTAAAGAGCCTTATTTTTATATTATTGACTTTTTATATTTTTAACCCAAATATTCATATCTTCAAAGGTACCACATATGTTACAATCATTAACAATTCGGCCTGTAAAGGCATAATTTTGCTTGCTTAATACATAATTGATACTTGGATTTATGGCTCTGGATAAACTGTATAAGGTTATAAAACCCTTAAATTTAAGATCGCATTCTAGAGTGTGAACAATATTTGATAATATTCCATTACCCTCATAAGGGGGGGAAGTGGCACAATCAGTTATTTCTGCATTTAAGTTTTCTCTATCCATGTTTGCAGAGGCTATGCTGATAATTTTTTCATCATAAATAGCAACCTTATATAAAACTTTTTTATCCATATTTTCTCTTAAAAAACCTTCATCATAAATAGGGTAAGGATATGTGGAAAAAACTGTAGAGAATAGTTTTATCATTTCTTTTATATCACTTTTTGTTGCATTTCGTATAATATAATCTAAATTATTATGATTGGGTATAAATGTGTTTTTTACATTTGAACATTTATTAATTAAGGAGTTTTTTTCTATAAAATTACTACAGATTTCTCTATCACTGCTGATAAAGTAGGACATACAAAGTGCATCTTTGCCTTTAAAGTATCCAGAAATTTTTCCCTCCAATTTAAAACCTGCATTAGTAAAAAAATCTGAAGTCTCCATATCACAATAGCAAATGACTTTACCCAAGTGTTGTTTTGAAGCATAATGTATTATTCTTTTTAGGTTTTGAACGGATATATTAGTAATATCAATTATTTTTACACGCTTACTGGCCAAATCTACATATATTTTAGTACGATCTATATTAGTGTAATAATTGTTAATGGATTTATAGTTGTCTAACTTCATTAAATTTTATCCTCCTTTTTTGTTTTTTTATTTGAGTTACTTAATTAAGGAGAGATTTTTATAATTTTCTCATAAATTAATCATTTCCTCATAACTTTAGAAAATGTATGCTTAAATTTTTTTCTGGATAAATATTATTATTTTTTAAGATCTATAGCTAACATTTTATTATTATTAGAAATTTGAGCCCTTTTATTAAGGTATAAATCTTCGATAATTTTTGATATAGACAAAACATCACGCATTTCAAAAAAACCAATCTTATCTTTAATAAAATTTATTGCATTAATTGCACCTTTGGCAAAGACTTTTCGTGAAAAAGATTCATGGGAAATAGTGATTTCATCATATTCACCAGCAATTAAAACTTCATGTTTTCCTACGATACCTCCAGCTCTCACTGAATTTATTGATATATTATCTAAAGATATATCTTTATTTGAGTATAATAAACCATCTTTTATTTCATTAGCTATTTTTAAGGCTGTACCGGATGGAATATCTTTCTTATTTTTATGATGTGATTCAGTAATTTGAAAATCGTAATTATTTAATAAAATTGATGCTAATTTTGTTAATATCATTAATACGTTTACTCCATTAGTTATATTGGGAGCATATACTACACCAGTTTGGTTATTAAGTGCTAGAGTCTTTATTTCATTTAATTCTATTTCAGAAAAACCTGTAGTACCGACGACTAAATTTATACCTAGATTAGATATAATATGTGCATTTTTTAAAGTTGCTTCAGAAGTTGAAAAATCGACAACAACATCTGGTCTATATTTTATAAGCAATTCGTCTAATTTGTTAGTACCTTCAATCTTTATACCAAGTTCTTGGATGCCAAGTACTTGGCCTAAATCCATGTGCTTTTTTATGCTTCCAGGACTGCACATAGCTAATACAATTTTCATATCTTTTTGTTCAAATATCATTTTGGCTATTTCTTTCCCGGTTTTTCCAATACCAATTAAACATACTTTTAACATAATAAGCCTCCTTGTAAATTTTGGTATTAATTAAGCAAAATAATAAGCTGCAGAGAAGTCTCCACAGCTTATTAAGCAATAATATTTATGGGTATACTAAAAAAACTATATGATATAGTATACGAACACTTCTCTTCGACGCTTACGAGATTAGCTGACGGATTCGGATTGAAGATAATTAACCCTACTTATCAGAAATGATAAGATTAACCCCAATAGTTGGTTCTCCCGCTCAAATTGATTCAGCGCTATTAATATTATTTTTTACTATTAATACCTTTATATAAACATATCATGTTAACATATATATGTCAACATGTATATATAGGCGTATGTGGTTGTGTATATATAAAATTTTGGTTAAAATATTGAATAGATTACTAAATATTGACGTATATTTATGTAAATGTTAGTATAATTAAGTTATAGTATATTTATTCAGAAAACATAGTGATTCTTAAGGATTGCTTAACATAAATGGAGGTTATTTATGGATAACACGCTTAGATCAAAGGAAGAATTAATATTAAAGATGGAAGAATTAATATCAAAAAATGAAGGCCCTTTTAGTATAGTAGCAGCTGATATTGATGATTTGAAAAATTTAAATAATATACATGGAAAGTCTATTGGAGATGAAGTAATAAAGAAGATTATTTCAATATTTAACAATAATTTATCTTCAACAGATTTGGTCTGTAGATGTGGGGATGAATTTAATATATTGCTCGTAAAAAAAGGAGCTGAAAGAAGCTTTATGGAGCTAGAGGAAATAAGAAGATACTTATCAGATAATACATTTAACTTGAATGATAATGAGGATGGAAATATTTATTTTACATTGAGTTTTGGAGTAGCAAGTTATCCAAGAGATGCTAAAAATGTTGTGGAACTTTTTAGAGTAGCTGATAGTGCACTGTTTAGAGCAAAAGGACTTGGGAAAAATAGAATATGTCTTTCTGAAGCAGAAAGCATGGTTTTAAAATCAAACTATTTTACGAAAACTCAGCTTGATAGACTCTCAAGGCTTTCAAAAGCAACTGATAGAACAGAAGCTTTTCTTCTTAGAGAAGCACTTGATGATTTGTTTAAAAAATATAGTAAATAAATATGAAAAGAGATACTACATTAAAAGTAATTTTGAAATGATAACTACATATAGTTTGGGCTAAAAAATGATACAATTAAGTAATTGTATCATCTTTTTTATATATATGATAGTTGAACTTTTTGATTATATTACAGTGAAAATGTTTCGGGTTCACCGTTGAAAGAATAAATAGAAGCTGTTCCTTTAGTGAAGTATAAAACAGCAAAAATTCCGTCATCAAGGCTATACATACGTTTTAAAGAAGGATATGCTTCTAGTGCAAATTCCTTTACTTCACGTCTATCATCATTTGCAACTTCTCCAGCAACACGAATCCATTGACCTTTTTTGTTCATAGTAGAGATTTCAACCTTTGGGTTTTGTAACATTTGATTAAAACAATCTTTTTTGTTGTTAGTAACAATATATAATTTTTCTTCATATTCAAAAACAGCGCCAAATGGTCTTACTCTTGGTTGATCACCTTCAGTAGTAGCTAAGTAAAAAGTACCACTCTCTTTTAAAAATTCCAATGCTTTTTTCATAATGATTGCTCCTCCTGCATCTGCATGTTAAAATTAATTATACAATAATGATAACATGTATAGTATAAATAACAAGTACGATTTTTATATTGTGTAAGTATCTATTAGGATACTATTGAAGGAGATATGATGGAAGAAATTAATGATCTTTTTGGGAAATGTCCATATTTTACGGTTCAAAAAGTGTTCTCGGGGAAATGGTCAATATTAATCATACATCATTTGAATGATGGAACATTGCGTTATGGAGAATTACAAAGAAGAATTGGGGATATTACACAGGCTACACTAACAAAGCAATTGAGAATGCTTGAGGATTTCGGATTAATTAATCGATATGTTTATTCTGAGGTTCCTCCAAAGGTAGAATATTCATTAACGGACTTAGGAAAAGCTTTTAGGCCAGTACTGGAACAATTTGAAATATGGGGAGATAAGTATATTGAATATCTTAAAAATAAATAAAGTATACTAAAACAATAAAAATAAAATAAATAATAGAGGTGCCGCATTATTCAAAAATGAATTTGCGGTATTTTTTATTAGCAATACCCAATAGTATGTATAATTGGACTAAATATTGTTTTGGTAAGCTAGCTTAATGAGGAGAAAAAGATATTTCACCATTACAAGCCTGTAATCATATGGGATATAATTCACAATGAGTTAAAAGAATATTTTTAAGAAAGTACAACATTGCCATTCCCAATAATCACAAGAGTGTAATCAAAATCTAATGGTTTGATGGTATATTCTGGGGAATTAGGTTCTAAGAATATAAATTCCTGCATTGCTAGACTTTCATCAAAAATTTGAACAATAACTTTAAATGTAGGAGAAGTATTTTTTATTTTATAAGAGGAACGAGTTAATAAGTCTGTATCTTTAACTTTATAAAGTCCTTGAGTGAAAGATTTTGCTTCAGGCTGAGCAATAGAGGAAAGTGGGTTTATGTTAAGTGATAGAAGTAAAATAATAGGGAAGACAGCAATAAATTTTTTCATTTGATTAACCTCATTTCATAAAAATAATGTAAAAGTTATAGAACGGAAAATAATAAAAAAAGTTTGAGATATGGAATAATTATTTTCCGATTATCAGTAAATATAATTTATAATTATATTTAAGAGGAAACGAACTGCATTGCCTAAGTAACTAATCATTCAATTTATATTATGTGATAATTGAAAAAATATATTCTAGAATAGAAGTTAAGTGATATTAATATACATTCTAGAATGAGGTATGAATTTGCTGAATTATTATTAATAACTAAAAAAGAAGTATAAATAAAGGAGAGTAGGATTATGCATAAAATCAGACTAGCGGAGAAAGAAGATTTAAAACCAATAGTCGAGTTATTGAATAACGTGACATTAAATTTACTCAGAAAAAATATAAATCAATGGACACTTCCCTGGGATTCTTATGTAATAGGTGGAGATATAGAAAATGGAAATGTATATATAATGACTAGCAATGAATATATAATTGGAACATTTTCATTGAGAAACATGAGCAGTAATCTATCTATTAATATTAGCGAAAGCAATAATTTATACCTATATAGAATAGCAATATTGCCAGAATATCAAGGGAAGGATGCAGGATGTGAATTGATTGATTATGCTGTGCAGATTTCAAGAAATTTAGGTAAGAGTTTATATTTAGATTGCTGGGCAGGAAATGAAAAATTAAAAACTTTTTATTCTAAAGCAGGATTTAATTATTGTGGAGATTTTCCAGAGGAGGATTACCAAATTAGTGTTTTTAAATATTTTTAATAAAAAAGCCATTTATTTTTTAAAAAAATAAGGTGCTATTTAAAAATAGAGAATAAAAAAAGAAACTAGCGGGTATTCTAGTTTCTTTTATAAATGGGTATATATAAGGGTTAAGAGATATTGAAATTTATAAGGGGTAATTTCAATATGTATAAATAACTCTATAGCAGTAATAGTATACGACATATTATGATAAAATGCAACAGAAAATAATAAAAAATATAATAATTTAAATTAAAAAGGTCTTATAATTGATGCAGAAAATTATTAGCTATATAAAATATAATATATTTTTAATATAACAATATACAATTATAAAAAAATGTAACAATAAGGAAAAACGTTTAAGAAAGGATATGAGCTATTCAATATAATTATTAGCAATGATATGATCAAACTTCACTAAATATTAACTACAGATATATTTGACAAGTGTGTTATAATTAATTCATTCTAAAAAAATATTGAATAATATGTGCAGAGACTAAAAGATTTGCATAAAGTAAGGATGTGGAAGAATGGGGATACAAATCATATCAGCAGGTAGCGCATTACCTGAATTGGCAGTAACAAATGATGACTTATCGAGATTTCTAGATACTAGTGATGAATGGATTAGTACTCGTACAGGAATTAAACAAAGATATATTGCAACAAAGGAAACAACTACGGATTTGGGCATAAAAGCAGCTAGAATTGCTCTTGAAAATAGTGGGCTATCCAAAGATGATATAGAATTAGTTGTATGTGCTACAGGAACACCAGATGTATGTGCACCAACAGTAGCAGCAAATATAAAAAAGGAATTAGGAATAGAAAGTGCTCCCGCCTTTGATATCAATACAAATTGTTCAAGCTTCATATACGCAATTACCGTTGCTGAAAGTTTAATGAAAAATTGCAATTATAAAAATGCAATTGTCATTGGTGTTGATGTAAATAGTCAGATTATAGATTGGAACGATAGAGGGACAGCAGTGCTTTTTGGAGATGGAGCAGGGGCTGTGGTAATATCAAATACTGAAAGTTCAGGAATTATTTCAACTTATTTGGATTGCATTATAGATCAAGATAATTCTCTTGCATGTAACAATAAAATAGATTCAACTCCGTTTTTTGAAACAGATGCTGAGCGAAATACAAAGGTAACAATGAGCGGTAAAAGTGTAATGAGATTTGCAACAAAAGCATTTACGGAAGCAGTAAGTGCAGTTATAGATAAAGCAAATATTTCAGTAGAAGACATTAAAATTATTATCCCTCATCAAGCAAATTTGAGAATTTTAAAGGCAGCTGCTAGCAAAATGAATATAGATGAAGATAAAATCTATGTAAATATAGATAAAGTAGCTAATACACAGGCAGCAACTATTCCAATTGCATTGCATGAAGCTTTGGAGAAAAAGCTTATAAATAGAGGGGATATTGTTTTGTTTGTAGCTTTTGGAGCAGGTCTTTCTTCAGGAGCAGTATTACTTGAATGGTAATGGTTCAATTGAGGTTGATATTGTTAAAAAACTATTTATTTTAGAAGAAATTAATTAATTTGGTATTATATTAAACAAAGATTATAATAATGTTACTATATTAAAGAAGCGCATTTTCAAAGAAGATGCGCTTTCTTTATAAGTATTTTTATTTAACTGTGGTGTAGAATTTTTTAATTAATTAAATGGATAAACTGATAATGACATATGCAATAACGAAACCTTGTGATCAATTATATAATAATTTTATAGTTGATATATAATTGGAATTATAATAAGTTCATCATTTATCTAGATTTAAATTATTCAAAAAGCTATTAACTTCCATTAAAGCTTTTCTGCTATTTTCATAAGTTAGTAAATTAAGCATATTATTATAGTTGAGCCATTTGAATTCATGTATTTCGTCTTTTTGTAAATTTAGAATTCTGTCTGATATTTTGCCTATGAAAAAAATCACTTCTTTTATTCTTCCTTCAGGTAATGTATATTCTATTTTTGTTTTAAATCCATCAAGGAATGTTATATTTAATCCGGTTTCTTCAAGAACCTCACGTCTTGCAGTTTCCTTTTCGTCTTCACCTTTTTCCATCCGTCCTTTAGGGAAGCCCCAATATCCATTTGCTTTGCTTTTGATTGCTATGAATTCAACTTCTGAACCATATTTCCTGTATACAATAGCACCATATGACTTTTTTTTAATCATTGAAGTCCTCCTAATATAATAATCAACTTAAAAATAATTATTCAGTATCTTAAATTTATAATTTTATACAAATATTGCAACATAGTTACATTTATTAGAAAAAGAAAACGTCAAAAATTTACTGAGATTTGTAAAGGATAAAATATTTTGTTTAAAATTAGATTAAAATATAATTCTAATGCTATTATAATTATATTTTAATCTAATTTTAATGTTCCAATGTAATAATAATAGTGAAAAAAGATTTATTATTATAACGAAAGGAAAAGTATTCTTTCATCATCAAATATTTTTCTAGAAGTTTTTTGATTTCTGAAAGTCGTCGTCAGAAATCTATATATAATCTTTTTAAATTTTTATTCATATTTCTCAAGAGAGTTGTTTTTATGGCAACTCTTTTTATATTTAGATGAAATCATTAAAAAATAATTTGTTTGATTGAATATATTCAAATATCTCTTTGATAATAAATAAGCCGATACTTATAGAAATAATATATATAAATAAAAGACAAATTAATATATAATATTTTATTATCAAGGAGAGAGAATTAATTAAGAAATATGGAAAGCATATTAATTACAAGGAGGTTATAATTTTGAGTGACTTTAAAATTCTTTTGGTAGAAGATGAAAAGCAAATGTCTATGTTTATTGAAATGGAACTTACCCACGAGGGATATAAAGTTGATATAGAGTATGATGGAAGAGAAGTTGTTAAAAAAGTAAAAGATTTAGAATACAATTTAATACTTCTCGATATCATGATACCTAACTTAAATGGAATTGAAGTTTGCAGGAGAATTAGGGAATTTTCTAATGTGCCAATAATAATGCTGACAGCTAAAGGAGATGTATCAGATAAAGTTATAGGTCTTGATGCGGGTGCTAATGATTATTTAACTAAACCATTTGATATAGAAGAATTATTAGCAAGAATAAGGGTGTATACAAGGGAAAAAGCATTAAACAATGAAACTAATATAATTAATGTAAATGATATAACTATGGATGATAGAACACATCAAGTATGGCGAGATGGGAAAGAAATTGAACTTACTAAAAAAGAATATGATCTTTTAAAAACTTTATTAGTAAATAAGAATATTGTTCTTACAAGAGATCAATTAATTGAAGCGGTATGGGGATATGAGTATGCTGGAGATACTAATGTAGTAGATGTTTTTATAAGATATTTAAGAAGTAAAATTGATGATGAATTTAATAAAAAAGCCATATCTACTATAAGAGGAGTTGGATACGTTATTAAAGGGGAGTAATTATGAATTTTAGAATTTTTAATAATGCAAGAATTTCTATTAAGCTTACTATAGTTTATGCACTTATGTTTTCGTTAATATTAATAGTGTTAAATGCATTAATTTTATTTGGGATAGAACGTTATTTGTATATTGAAGCAGATACTGATATTGAAGATACACAAGATATAATATTAAATATGATTGCGGCAGGAGATAAACAAATAGATTTATCAGATGATAAAATATTCTCTGATATATCTTCAAAAGAAGATATATATGTAAGCATAATAAAAAAAGATGGAGAATTAATAAATACATCAAAAAATTTTCCTAAAAGTCTGAGTAAGCTTGAATACAATGTTAAATATATAAATGATAATGAGATACACTTAGATCATAAAGGAAGACATTTTGAATATAAAGGTGTTGAATATGATAGCGAGGAGTATGGTGAAGTATATTTTCAAATAATAAAAGATATGAAAAGTGAATATAATTTTATGAAAATGGGATTTGTACTTATGGCAATTGCTGATTTCATAGGTATTGTTGCTTCCATTATAGTAGGATACATAGTAAGTAAGAAAATGCTAAAGCCAATTGATTACATAACTGAAACTGCTAAGAATATAAGCATTAATAATTTAAAAGAAAGAATGGATATTACAGGTCCGGATGATGAACTTAAAAGACTTGCAAATACTTTTAATAATATGATAGATAGACTTCAAGATTCATTTAATAGACAGATACAATTTGTAGCTGATGCCTCTCATGAGCTTAGAACTCCAATTGCAGTTGTGCAGGGATATGCAAACCTTTTAGATAGATGGGGAAAGAATGATGCAGATGCATTGGAAAAATCAATATATGCAATTAAATTAGAAGCTAATAATATGGCTGATTTGGTTGAAAGGTTATTGTTTTTAGCAAAAGGTGATAGTGGTACTCAGGTGATAGAGAAGAAAGAATTCTACATTAATGAATTAATAGAAGAAGTAGTTAAAGAAAGTAACGTTATAGATCAAAGCCATGAAATAGTTAGTGCTAGAAATGATATTGGAAAAATTGCTGCAGATTATGGAATGATTAAGCAGATGTTAAGGGTATTTATTAATAATAGTATGAAGTTTACTCCTGAGGCTGGAAAAATAATGATCAATTCTGAAATAAATAAAGAATTTGTAAAAATAACTGTTAGTGATACAGGAATAGGAATGCCTAAGGATGAAATAGAAAATATTTTCGATAGATTCTATATAATAGATAAATCAAGATTTAAAGGAAAAGCAGGCACAGGATTAGGTTTATCTATTGCTAAATGGATTATTGACATTCACCAAGGAAGTGTGAAGGTAGAAAGTGAAGAAGGAAAGGGGACAAATATAATTATTAAATTACATCTTAATACGAAATATAATTAAATTAGAGAATTTTGCATAAGAAATTGCTGGGAACTTTTGCTCCCAGCAATTTTTTATATTTTTAAACTTTAGGAAATTTTTATACAATTTTTGTTAAGAATGTGTAATAGCTTTAACAATATTATTTTATTAGTGAGTATGTGAACTTTTAATTTGGATTATTGAATCCAAGCTCCAGAAGCACTTAATACATAACCATCAACAGTTGTATTAGAAAGCATAGCGCCTGATGCATTTAAGTAGTACCAAGTACCGTTATCATTTACCCATCCAGTAGCCATAGCACCTGATGATTTTAAGAAGTACCAAGTACCATTGTCGTTAATCCATCCAGTAGCCATAGCGCCTGATGTATTTAAATAGTACCAAGTACCATTGTCATTTACCCATCCAGTAGCCATAGCACCTGATGATTTTAAGTAATACCAAGTGCCATTGCTGTTAAACCATCCAGTAGCCATAGCTCCGTCAGCTCCAAGGTAATACCAAACACCTCCAACATCAGCCCAGTTATTAACTACTTTAGTTCCAGTTGCATCATAGTAATTCCAAGTTCCATCTGCTAATTGAGTCCAACCAGGTGTCCCTGCTGCAGTTGTAGTAGTTGTTGTATCTCCATTATTAACAGTTGTGTAAACATCGCCATTATTTGCCCAAGCAATTAAGCTATTTGAATCGTAGACACTTATTGAATCTAATGAGCTGTCACAAGTATAAACTTCAGTCATATTACCATTTTCATATTCATAGATTTTTCCATCTGCAACAACCCAAAGGTTCCCATCAACGTCGATATCATATGATTCTACTGGATCTGTATCTGAACCGTCATTTAAATCAACGCTATCATCAGAGTCTTTTTCCATGAGGTAAACATCAACTTTTGTGTCAGAAGATAATGTATCTCCAGAAGATTTATATCCAGGTGCAGTTTCATATTTTAATTTATCTTTCTTGAAGAGAAGAGTTGTTGCGTCAACGCTACTGCTGCTAGCATCAATAGCGACCAAGTTACCATTAGCTGCTACGAATTTTGGTTTGACTAATCCATCGTTAGAAGTTGCAGTTGCAATTGCATCAGCTTGCGTAGCATCAGCAGGATCTACTCCTAAGGCAGCTTTAACGGCAGAATATGCATCTGTTGCATCTGAACTATCATATTCATTACCATCTGCATTACCAAGTTCATAAGAGTCTACAGTTTTTGGAAGATAAGCATCGTCTTTTTGATCTCCTTGTGCTTTAGAAATCTTTTGAACATAAGTACGTACAGTAGTTGTAGCTGAGCCAGTGTCATTAGTACCACCAGTAACATAAGCTGATGCGCTTGTAGTAGTAGCAGTAGCTTTCGCATCAGCAGATGTATCAGTAATAGCAACTTTTACTAAAGCATATATATAATCTTTATCTTGTGTCAAAACAACAGGTTGTCCTGCTAATGTTGCTAATAATCCACTATCACTATCAACGTCATCGTAGTTGTTGCTATAATTTTCAATTTTAACTGTTTTACCTTCTTTTGTACTATAGGCATATATATTTGCTAAATAAGAGGCATCTATATAATTACCAGAAATATCAGTAAAACCATATAAATATCCATTTGAATCTACATAATTATCTGCATCTGAACTAACTGGTTTAACTTTGTATGAATACCAATTATCACTAAATTTGTTTCCAGGTAAAGTTCCTACTGCATTGTCATCTCCTGAATAACCTAAGTTATCTTCAGCAGTTAAACCACTTAAAGTATCACCATATCTGCTAGCTTTCTTTAACTTAGTTTGTAATTTTGTTGCCGCAGTATCAATGTCATCTGATGGAGTAGTATCATCAGTTATGTTACCACTTGTCAAATCAACTAAATATTGATCTGAGCCATCATTAGCAAATGCATATTTATCTTCATAATTTGTATTAAGATCTGCACTTGAAAGGTCATCTAATGCTTTATCTTGTGTTCCATCATTATAATAGATTTCATCAGTATCATCGCTGCTCTTATATCCCTGATATACATATTTTCCGTCTGAATATGCTATAGCACTTGTGATATTACCATCACTGCTTTCTAATCTTGATGTAGTAGAATCTGCTGCCATAGCTGGAACTATTGATATAATTGAAGCAGCTGCTACTAATAAAGCTGTAATTTTATTTTTTCTTTTAAACATAATGTTTCCTCCGTTAGTTAATATTTAATGTTTTGACACAATGTTATTTTTGCACCTAAAAATTAAAATTACATTAAAGTAACATTAGAATAGTATTAGATTATATTTTTTCGTAAAGTAATAAATTCCCATAATGTATATTTTATCCTACGATTAATATGATGAGAATTTTTTATTTAGGTTGTGTAAAATACATTATATAAGTTTAGTAATAATATTATCCATCATCCTAATGTTTTTCTAATATTATTTTAATATTATTTTAATGTTTGCATGTAAGAATAAGAAATGTAAAAAATATTCATAATATTAATCAAGGAAAAACATTTTGTTTGCTCTTTTAAATATTTTTTCTGGTTTTTTAATTTCTGTACGATTTGTGTAGAAATTTATATGAAAATTTTTAACATAATTTCCTGAATTTTAAAAAATATTGTCAGAAACTTTTGTTTCTGGCAATATTTTTTATTGTATCTACAATACTACAGGTTATACTGTGGGAGCTTCCGCATATGAAAGGAAATAAATCTTTTATTTACTAAAATTATATGTGAATTTGCTAAACGCAATAAAAATAGTAAAATGTGAAGCAAAAATTATTTTATAGGGAAATTTAAGGTTTTTCTAATCTAATTTTAATCTTTTGAGTTCATAATAACAAAGCAGAATAATTTGCATTAGAACAATATGATTTACGTTAAAAATTGTTAAAAATCATAAAATCAAATTTTCTGATTACTAATTATCGCTATATATAATTTAGTACATACTGATTCTTCTCTTTCGGGAGCAGCAGTAGTATCAAATTATTTTAAAAAGTATAAATTAGTTTTCTTTGGATAAGCGCCTTTAATAGCTTTTTAGAGGTTATATTTATATGTACATTACCCAACAGATGTATTAGAAGGAATTATTTTAGAATTAATATTGCAGCAAAGTGTCAATTGCTTTTCCACAATATATTATAGGAAGGACAGATAAAAATGAATATGGAACTTTTTAAAATAATAAATAATTTAGCAAATAAAAACGCAGTTTTAGATAAAATAATGATTTTCTTTTCTACAGATGTACCTTATATATTTATGGCTATTATTGCAATAGTATTTATCGTTGGACTAACCCAAAAGAATTGCAGCTGCAGAAAAGCTGCTGTTAATACTTTTGTTATAGCAGTAATTAATTTAATTTTAAGTTTTATCATAGGAAATATATATTATGTAGACAGGCCTTTTGTTCATAATAAAGTAAACTTATTAATTCCGCATGTACAAGATGCATCATTTCCAAGTGATCATGCTACAGGAACCATGAGTATAGCATTAGGATTAGAAAAATACAATAAAGTACTTAGTATAATATTAACTATAATATCAATACTTGTAGGTTTTTCAAGGGTATATGTTGGAAATCACTATCCTATGGATGTTATTGGAGCATATATAATGGTTTCGATAACTATTTATATTTATAATTTGAAAATAAGAAGTAAAGTTGATAATTTATATGAAATAGTTGAGAAGAAGATATTGACAAGATTGAGAATTGAATCGTTACAGGAGACTGTAAACAGATAAGTTAGGCTGATGAGTCTGTTCATAAGAAAATCGGCCCCAATAGGCACTTAAAAAAGATAAAAGAAATTAAATCTTTTATCTTTTTTATATTACTTTTTAATCTTTGAAATAACGAGAGAGTTTTTAAGGTAAAGTAAATTTGTTTATCATAGAAGTAGTTGTATTTTTTGGGTAATAGGGAAAAGTAAGAATGAGCTGTTGAATTTGTTATATGTGAGGTGAAGGTTTTGGGATTTGTAATCGAATTATTTAATAATTATGGATATGCTGTTTTATTAATTGCTTTAATATTGGAACTGATAGCATTTCCTTTGCCAGGGGAAGTTCTTATGACCTATTGTGGATATGTTATATATGAGGGGAAAATGAGTTTAATTATAAGTATAATAATTGCTACATCTGGAGTATGTATAGGCGCTACATTATCATATTTTATTGGGAGAATATTGGGAGAATCTTTTTTTAAGAAGCATGGACATTATGTTCATATGGATAAAAATAGATTAGATAAAATATCAATATGGTTCGAGAAATATGGTAAAAAGTTATTAGTTGTAGCGTATTTTATTCCAGGGATACGGCATTTTGCCGGTTACTTTTCAGGTATTTCGGAGATGTCATATAAGAAGTTTTCAGTTAATGCTTATATAGGAGCATTGATATGGACTACTACCTTTATTTCATTGGGAAAATTCTTAGGACTTAATTGGCACGCATATCATGGGATACTAAAAAAATATTTGTTAATAGGAATTTTAATTTTTATTATAATTGCCATTTCTATATACCTTTATAAGAGTCATAAAGAAAGAATACTTAAATGTAATTATTAATCTTGAATAATTTTTAATAGTGGAAGGTGGATTGATGTTTTCAAGATTATACTAGGAGTGAACTCCATGGGGTTCATATTTGCAATATTGTCTGAAGTGTTTGCAGTACTTACATCTATACTAGCCAAGATAAGTATTATATTGAGGTAATTGATTCCAATTTAACTACTGCTATACGAACTATAGTAGTAGTTTAGGCAGTCTAATTTTAAATTGAATGTGGCTGCCTTTTAATATACAAATTCATATGTCAAGTTTTGATTTATGAAGAAATGTTAATTGAAGAATTCGATTATACCAAGTATTATTAGTAATATTCCTGAAATTAAAGGACCATATTTTCCTAAAAAAGTACCTAATACATTATTTCCTATAGTTTCGCCAAGCTTAATTGTAAGAATACTTAATATAAATGTAAATATAACAGTAAGTTGAATGCTTACGCCTGTTATACTTGCAGCTACTCCAGTACCTAAGTTATTAAAGGTCAATTCTAATGCTACAAGTAGAGCTTCTTTCATGTCTATATCACCAGAACTGTCTAAATCAGATTTTTCAGCATACTTAATCATATCGTTGATATCTTTTAATGCAAGTTCCTTTGAATTTTTATTATATTTAAATTTAGTTACACTTTCAATTACAAAATATCCTCCTAATAAAATAATAATTCCAGCTCCAAAGCTATTCGTTATATATTGAGGTAAAAATTTTGAAATATATATTCCAACGGACATAGATAAAAATGTACCTGCAGATGTTATAATTGCAATTATGAGATTTGCAATTATTCCTATCTTTATTTTTTTTAGTCCATATGCAGTACCAACAACTACGTTATCTAGATTTGAAGATAAACTGAATAATAATGAAGATAAAAATAATATCATAATATGAGTTTTTCCTTTTTGCAATTTATATTCTAATTATATGTATATGGATGCAAATATATATTGTGCTTAAGAGTTTATAACGTAAATAAAATAATCTTCAAGTGTAACATGTGAAGCTAGTATAGCTTTTCTTTATGATAATAAGGTACTTAAAATTACCATAAATAAAATTATAAAATAAGAAAATAATAAGAAATAAAGGCTTTCATGGTTAATAATTAAAAGCAAACTAAGTAACAATAGGAGGAAAATAAGTGAAGAATAAATTAAAGAATATTTTATTCCTTACTATGAGTGTATTTCTTATTATTTCTATATTTAATGAAAATATCTGGAGCGTTTCTGCAACATCTAAAGCTACAAGTAAAAAGGTAATTTACTTAACCTTTGATGATGGACCTAGCCCCATAGTAACAAATGAAATTCTCGATGTATTAAAAAAGTATAAGGTTAATGCAACATTTTTTCTAATAGGCGACCAGATTAAATGTAATGAAGATGTAGTAAAAAGAATTTATAATGAAGGAAACAGTATAGGGCTTCATAGTTATACTCATGATTATAAAGAGATTTATGGCAATGAAGATACATTTATAAAAGAAATGATTCAATGTCGTAACGAGATAAACAGAGTTATTGGAATTTCACCCAATATACTTAGATTTCCTGGCGGCAGTGCGAACCATCTAAATAAAAGTTTTTTAAAAAGATTACATGATAATAATTTTAAGGTATACGATTGGAATTTAGATGCGACAGATGGGGTAAACCCAAGACTTTCACCTAATAAGATATATAGAAAAGTTAAAAAGGGAAGCGGAAAATTACAAACTATAATACTTCTTATGCATTGCACGAATGCAAATGAGAATACATATAAGGCTCTTCCTAAAATAATAAAGTATTATAAATCGCGAGGATATGAATTTGCTACTATTAATGAGAATACCCCAGAATTATATTTCCCTATAAAAGAGTGAATATAAAACATTTATGTTACAAGAATAAAATTACAATTAGGATGTCTATTCGATAAATAAATATCCAGATGTAAAATGCAGAAAAACAATTGCAACATATAAAGAATTTCAAAATAATAATTTATATTAGAATCTTAAAATAATAATTGAAAAAGTATCTTTTATAATATATAATAATGACAATTAAATCTCAGGAGGAAAAATTATGAAAGCATTTAATATGAAATTAATAAATTTCATACATCATCATAGGTAAGACTTGGTCTGTTTAAAAGCAGATGCAAGTCTATAAATTGTAGGCTTGTATCTGCTGATGGTGATGAATTAAATGTTAGTAGTAATTTGTAAACCATGCAGGATACGCCTGCATGGTTTTTTATATATTAAAGTAAAAATAAGTTTGTGGAATAAATGTTAGGAGGAGAATAGAATTATGAAAAGTAATAAAATACAGCCAAGTATATTACCAGGCTTTATGGAGCTATTGCCTAAGGAACAAAAAATATTTAAGGATATATTAAGAAAGATAACAAAGGTATATGAGGAGAATGGATTTTTAGAAATGGACACACCTATTATTGAAAAATCAGAGGTGTTGCTTGCTAAGAGTGCAGGAGAAACAGAAAAGCAGGTTTACAGATTTAATAAAGGAAATAATGATTTATCTTTGAGATTTGATTTAACAGTGCCTTTTGCTAGATTTGCTGCTCAACATTTTAATGAAATTATATTTCCGTTTAAAAGATATCAGGTTGGAAAAGTTTTTAGAGGAGAAAGAAATCAAAAGGGAAGATATAGAGAGTTTTATCAGTGTGATATTGATATTATAGGAAAAAATGAACTTAGTATTAATAATGATGCCTTAGTAATAAGCTTGGTATCAAAGGGATTTAAAGCTATTGGCCTAAAGAACTATAAATTTCAAATAAATAATAGGAAAGTATTAACTGGGATTTTAAGGAGTTTAGAAATAATAAATACAACTGAGGTTATGAGATTAATTGATAAGTACGATAAAATAGGAGCTGAAGAATTTAAACAATCTTTAGATGAATTGGTTGGAAAAGAAAAAGCAGATGCTATTAATGAGATCATCAACATTAATGGAAGTAATGAAGAAATAATTGAAAAATTAAAGAAATTAAATATAAATTCAGAGGAATTTGAAAAAGGTATTGAGGAGCTTGCCTCGGTTGAAAAAATGCTAAAGCTTTTTGGAGTAGAAGATAAAGAGTATGTAATAAATTTAAAGATAATAAGGGGACTTGATTATTATACAGGAACAGTATTTGAGACATTCTTAGTAGGAAATGAAAACTATGGTTCTATATGTTCAGGGGGAAGATATGATAACTTGGCTCAAAATTACACAGATAATATCCTGCCTGGAGTTGGAATATCAATTGGTCTCACAAGGTTATTTTTTGTGTTAAAAGAAATAGGGTTTATTGATAATTATAAAGTTGAAAAATCAATAGAGTATTTGATTATTCCAATTGGAAATACCTTAGAATATTGTGGTGAGGTATATAAGAGACTATTGGAAAAACAAAAATATACAGAGATATATCTTGAAGACGATAAACTTAAGAAAAAACTTAACTATGCCAATAAATTAGAAATAGCAAATATAGTGCTTGTTGGAGAAGAGGAAGTTCTAAATAGACAAGTGAAACTTAAAGATATGTCTAGTGGAGAAGAAAAGATAATCAATATTGATAAAATTTAAAAAACTATGAGCATTATGGAAGAAAATTTTAAAGCTATTAATAAATGTGACATGCAGTTGTCAGTTTTGCCTAATTATAATAAGAAAGTAAGAATCAAAATCAAGTATTGATTCTAAAATAAGGAGGATATTTTTATGGAAAATTTAATTTGTCAAAGCTGCGGTAGGCCTATGGAATCTAAAGAAATTCATGGTACAAATAATGATGGAAGTAACAATGCAGAATATTGTATTTATTGTTATCAAAAAGGAAATTTTACTTCTCCTAATGTAACTATGGAAGAAGAAATTGAAATTTGTGTTCCTTTTATGAAGGAGGCTGGGATGCCTGAAGTTGAAGCAAGGAAGCTTTTACAAGAAACACTTCCTAATCTTAAAAGATGGAAGAAATAAGTGGATTGCTTAAAGGATAAGAAGTATCTTTTGGTACTTCTTATTTTTCGATACAAGAAATTACCATATAAATAAGAAAAGATATTATATAAAGAAATTTTTTGGTAAAATGGATATAATGAGAATAAGTTATTTTAGCGTAAGCATAGAGAAAAATAAAAAGGGAGGAACTATAATGAATAATACAATTACAAGGGAAGAAGCATTCGATTTGCTTGAAAAATATAACAAGGAGTCATTCCATATACTTCATGGTCTTACAGTTGAAGGCGTTATGAAGTGGTACGCAGAGCAGCTTGGTTATGGAGAAGAAGCTGAATATTGGGGGATTGTGGGACTTTTACATGATATTGATTTTGAAATGTGGCCTGAAGAACATTGCATAAAAGCACAAGAATTATTGAAAGAAGCCAATGTAAATGAAGAGATAATTCATTCAGTATGTGGTCATGGATATGGAATTTGTGTTGAAATTAAACCTGAGCACACTATGGAGAAAGTATTATTTGCTGCAGATGAATTAACAGGCTTAATAGGTGCAGCAGCAAGAATGCGCCCTTCAAAGAGCGTAATGGATATGGAATTATCTAGCTTAAAGAAGAAGTTTAAAGATAAAAAATTTGCTGCAGGATGCTCTAGAGATGTTATTAAGGATGGAGCAGAAATGCTTGGATGGAGTTTAGATGAACTTTTAGAAAAAACAATTTTTGCAATGAGGTCTTGCGAAGAATCTGTAAATGAATCAATGAAAGCCTTTGAATAATTAATTTTAAGATGTTGAAAGGATAGAATATGTTAGAGAAGAAAAGATGTAGTTGGTGTTTAGATGAAGGAATAATGCAGGATTATCATGATCATGAATGGGGAATACCTGTTCATAATGATAGAAAGCAGTTTGAATTTATCACACTTGAGATAATGCAGGCAGGATTAAATTGGAAGTTGATGCTTAAAAAGAGAGAAGTTTTCAGGCAGTGTTTTGATAATTTTGATTTTGATAAAATAGTTGAGTATGGAGAAGAGAAAATAGAAGAAATCTTACTGACTGATGGAATGATAAAATCAAGAAGAAAAGTAGAAGCAGTCATCAATAATGCAAAAAAATTTCAAGAAATAATAAAGCAATATGGTTCTTTTGATAAATACATATGGGGCTTTACAGATGGAAAAACAGTGATTTACAAAGAACATCAATCTGGAAATATACCATCTAAAAATGAATTATCTGATGAGATAAGTAAGGAATTAAAGAAACGAGGTTTTAAATTTCTCGGATCTGTCACTGTATATTCTCATTTACAGGCCAGCGGTATTATAAATGATCATGTTTGTGACTGTTTTATGTATGAGGACTTAATAAAAAAATATCCTGTTACATATAAATAATGAAAATGTTTAAAGCACTATTCTATAAACTGCTCCTTGTCAAGTAGACAGAGAGCGGTTAAGAATGAGTGCTTTTTTAGTGTAATTTATATAAATCACTAGAATTCAAAAATTTTTGTTGCAATATTCTTTGAAAATTCACTATCATGTTCCACAAATAAAATGGTTGGTGAGTATGACAGTAATAAGTCTTCTATTTGCATACGAGAGATAACATCTATAAAATTAAGAGGTTCATCCCAGATATATAAATGAGCTTTTTCACAAAGGCTTTTGGCAATTAAGACTTTTTTCTTCTGTCCACCGCTAAAAGCTGACATATCTTTTTCAAATTGAGTCCTTGAAAAATCAAGCTTTCTTAAAATAGATTTAAAAAGACTTTCATCAATATCATTATCTCTAGCATAATCGGTTAAATTACCATTAAGATTAGATGTGTCTTGTGAGACATAGGATATTTTAAGCTGACTTCCTTTTCTAAAAGTGCCTGTATAATCTATATCCTCACCATAAATAAGTTTCATAACACTTGATTTCCCACAACCATTTCTACCTATAAGGGCTAATCTATCACCTTGTTCAATAGTAAAACTTACATCCCTGCATATAGCAGCATCACCATAAAGGATTGATAGATTTTCAAGTTCTACAAGTTTGTCTTTATGATACGAAAGCTGAGAAATTTTTAAGCTTTCAGAGTTTTCAATATTTTTAAGAAGTTTAGATTTTTCATCAATAGCAGCTTGTTGCCTGGTTTCAATTGATTTAGAGCGCTTCATCATTTTAGCAGCTTTATGTCCAATGTAGCCTTTATCTACCTTTGAACCAGAGTTTCGCATTCCGTTTTTTGTTTTCTCTACTTTGTTAGACCAGCTACCTGTTTGTTTAGCAGCTTCAGATAATCGATTGATATCTTTCTTAAGTTTTTCATTTTCTGCAAGCTCAAAACCATCTTGTCTTTTTTTATTTTCCCACCATGAGGAAAAATTACCCTTTTGAATTTCGATATTGGTTTTATTGATTGAAAGAATATGATCAACACAGTTATCGAGAAAAGCCCTGTCATGTGATATTAAAATAAAACCTTTTTTAGTATTAAGATAGTTACTAACAAGTTCTCTTGCATTCATATCAAGATGATTTGTTGGCTCATCAATCAATAAAAAGCTATTTTCCTTAAGAAACAAAGCAGCAAGGAGCACTTTTGTCTGCTCTCCATAAGATAATGAATTAAAAGGTCTGTATATAACATCATCAGAAACTTCAAGTAAGGAAAGCTCACGCATTAACTTCCAATCAAGAAAATCTGGATAAATCTCTTCAACTACATCAATAGTAAGATAATCTGTATTTTTCACCTTAAAAGGAAAGTATTCAAAGGTTACATTAGAAGAAATACTACCGCTATATTCATATTTGCCAAGGAGTAAATTAAGAAATGTCGTTTTGCCTCTTCCATTTCTTCCTGTAAAACCTAGTTTCCAATCAGTATCTATTTGAAAGTTTACTTTTTCAAATATATTATCATAGCTGCCATCATAGGCAAAAGTTAAATTTGTTACGTTTATTAAAGACATGAATTTATCCTCCTGTATAAAAAAATTGAGCTGCAAGAAAGTTAATTCTTGCAGCTCAATAAATACAGAAAAATCAAACCATTTTTAGGTGTGATTAAAATATACCGTACGAGTGAAAAGATTAATAACTTTCTTGCATAAGCACAATAAAACAAGCGATATTTTCGCCTTTATAAGTCTATTATGCTTTAAAATATTAGCAAGAAAAGTTAATCATCTTTCCACCTCCAATCGTTTTGTTAATAAGTACTATAACATAATGCTAAAATAATTTCAACAAGCAAAATATTGTTTATTTAGATAAGTTATATGCTTGTAATAATTGTTCAGCACTATTTTAGATTAAAGTTATGGATATATTATAAAATTTTAAATTAAGAAGAATAAGTATTTAAATTGAAGAATATTATCACAAGATAATTCATGCAAAGTGCTATTGTGGAAAATTATTAAATTTAAGGAATATGCCTATATACGAATGAATGAGCAGTAGTTTTAGGTTATTTGACAAAAACAGACTTAACTATACTTTGAAAGTTATAACGATTTGGAATATAATTTTATAGAACATATTATTTTTGGAAAACGTGTTCCAAAAGATAAAAATATTCTTTATAAATAGAATAGTATTAACTAAAATTATCATAAGAGGTGGAAAAATGGGAAAGATAGTAACAATAGGAGAAATGATGCTTAGACTTTCGCCAGTGGGGTATGACAGATTTTCTCAATCTAAGCAGTTTAATGCATTTTACGGTGGAAGTGAAGCAAATGTATCAGTTTCACTTGCTGTATTTGGAAAGGAAACAAGTTACGTAACTAAACTTCCAGATAACGATATAGCACAATGCGCAATAAATGAATTAAGAAAATATGGAGTTGACACTAAAGACGTAGTTAGAGGCGGAGAAAGAATAGGTATTTATTTCAGTGAATATGGAGAATCTCAAAGACCAACTAAGTTTACATTTGACAGAAAAGGCTCTTCAATGGCAACAGCTAAGAGAGAAGACTTTAATTGGGACAAAATTTTTGAAGGAGCGGAATGGTTCCATTTTTCAGGAATAACTCCGGCGCTTTCGGAAGAATGTGCAAAGATTACTTTAGATGCAGTAAAAGCAGCTAAGGAAAAAGGATTAACAATAAGTGTGGATTTAAACTTTAGAGAAACTCTATGGAATAAAGAAGCATTCAGCAAAGCAATAAGAGAACTTCTACCATATTGTGACGTATCTCTTGGAAGTCTTGATGAAGCACAAATGGCATTAGGTGAGCCAATAGATGAAAAAGCAGATTGTAACGAGATACTTAAAAAGTTTGTAGAAAAATTCAATATGAAGTATGCTACAATAATTTTAAGAAATAGATTTACAGCAGAAGATGTAGACTGGACAGCAGTATTATATGATGGAAAAGAATTCTATAATGCTAAGAAGTACGATATACATGTTATAGATAATATAGGTGGAGGAGATGCTTTTGCTGCATCACTTATATATGCAATAACATCAGGATATTCAACTCAAGATATCATTGAGTTTGCAACAGCTGGTTCATGCCTAAAATATAGTATGATGGGTGATGCTAACCTTTCGACAGTAGCTGAAGTTGAAAATCTTATGTATGGTGATGCTACAGGTAAAGAAAAAAGATAATATAAACACGTATATAGCACAAGAAACCTGCATTTAGCAGGTTTTTTTTGTGCGTTTATCTTTGCACTATATAGTTCGAACTATTCCACCATCAATAATATGCTCACTGCCAGTAATGTAAGAAGCCCTGTCTGATACAAGAAAAGCAGCAAGTTCAGCAATTTCTTCGGGTTTTGCAGGACGGCCAAGTGGTATGCCGCCGAGGTTATCCATTAGTTCTTGACGTGCTCCATTATAATCAGTTCCAGAATTTTGTGCCATTCTTTCAATGAGGCGTTCAGCGGCTTTTGTTTCTGTAAAACCAGGAGCAATCGTGTTTACTCTTATACCATCTCCACCAAACTGTGTAGCTAGATTTTTGCTGTAATTGGTTAAAGCTGCCTTAGCAGCAGAGTATGACATAGTCATTATTCCAGGAAGTTTTCGCTGGATAGATGAGATATGAATTATTACACCTTTTTGCTGTTTAATCATAGATGGTAGAAATCCACGATCAAGTCGTACAGCTGAAAAAAGATTTTGATTGAAGGTTTGCAACCAATCGTCGTCATTTAATGTTAATGCTCCGGCAGTGGAAGATGAGGAACCACCCACGTTGTTTATTAAAATATCCAAACCACCCAGCCTATCAAGGGCTTCACTAATAATTTTTTCAGTGCCCTCTGGTGTACTTACATTTGCTTGAATGAAGCCAACAGAATTAGGTAAGTCATTAGGTATACTTCGGGCAGTTGTTATTATTGTTGCACCAGCGTTAAGTAAACGATCAACAATTGCTCTTCCAATACCTTTAGTTCCACCTGTTACAAGTACGCGTTTACCATCAAGTTCTTTGTTAATATCAAACGATAAAATATTTTCCATAAATAAAAATACCTCCTAAATAAATTAATTAATTAATTTTAGGCATATTAAAGAAAGTAGATTAGTTATTCTTTTGAATGTGCCTTATTTAATTAGTATAACCAGGTAAACTTGACGACATCATGTCAAGTTTACCTGGTTATACTTATTTCATAATACCAGGATATTATGCTCTGAATTTGTGTGTAAGTATAGTTAATATTTTAGATTAGGTTTATTTTTAATTTAGCTATATAACTTGACGTGATGTCGTCAGGTTATATTTGATATATTTAAAAGAGATCAATAATATAAAATAAACATTAAAAAATGGAGTTATAAAGGAGATACACTAATGAATATAAAATTACAAGAACCTATTAAAACTTATTTCAACTCATCAAATAATTCAGATTCTAATAAGTTTATTTCAATTTTTGATAAGAATGCTATTGTAATTGATGAAGGGCAAGAGTACATTGGTCTAGATAAAATCCAAGAGTGGAGTTTAAAACATCACTTTGCTGTTAAGCTCAAATTAGAAGTTATAAATGCTGCTAAAAAGAATTCAATAGATGTAATTACAGCTAAAGTGGATGGTGATTTTGATAAAGCAGGACTTCCAGATCCTCTTCTATTAGATTTTCATTTCTCTGTAGTAAAAGGAATGGTAACTAAGTTAGAAATTTTGCTTGCTGGAAGCAGGTGAATTAAAGTGAAACGATGCGAAAGGAAGAGAGTGTATGAATGATTTTATTATAGTAAATTCTGAAAAATGTATCAAATGTGGCTTGTGTGTAAAAGTCTGTAGAGGAACCTTAGTAATGAGTGATTCAGGACCCAAAGTAGCTAAGGATCTTTGTATCGAATGTGGTCATTGTGTAGCTGTTTGTCCAAATGGTGCCTTAGATAATACAAAAAACCCACTACAGAAACAAGTTGAAATACGAGAAGATAAATTGATCAATTCCGATACTGCTGCCATTTTTCTTAGATCTAGAAGATCCATTAGATCATTTCAGAAAAAAGAAGTATCTCGTGATATAGTTTATAAGCTTCTAGATATAGGTAGATTTGCACCAACAGCCTGCAATTCCCAAGGAATTTCATATCATGTTATCGATAATCGCATCATTCTACAAGAGATTGCTTCAGTTATAGCTGACTGGGCGGAAGAATCTATAAAAAATGGTGCATTAAAGAATTCACCATGGGTGCAAAATACTGCTTCAACTATAAATCAATATCGTGAGGAGAACAAAGATACTATTTTAAGAGAAGCCCCATGTTTAGTGGTTGCAACTGCAAAAAGAGATCAACAAGCACTTGGTCGTGACAATACACATTTCTCATTAACATATGTGCAGTTATATGCTCAAACATTGGGACTTGGAAGTTGCTGGTCAGGATTATTTGAATATTGTGCTATGGCAGCATATGAACGCCTTTTGAGATTACTGAATATTTCTAAGGAGAGAGTGGTAACAGGTGGATTACTGATAGGATATCCGTTATATAGTTTTAAAAGATTAGTAGATAGAAATCCTTTAGAGATTACATGGCAGTAAAAAGTTCTGATAGAAAGAAAAATATTTTAAATTAATAACAAAAATAAGGGAAATAATAAGGAGTAGATAATCTTATTATTTTCCTTATTTTTATTTTTTTAATAATAGCTTTATTCCAAAGAAAATCAAGATAATACCTACTAAGGTATTAATACATTTATTGAAGAGGTTAAAAAACAATCGGTTATACTGATAAAATAATTAGGGAATTTAAGGAAGTAAAAGAAAATGAGAGAAAGAGTAATATAGTTAATAAAATTATAAGTTTTTGCGATAAAGCGAATGTTTGTTCGTATCGGCATTTATGATAAAATATAACTATGTTGAGACAAGATAGTTATTAAGAGAGATTTTTTAGTGGGAGGACGAGAAAAAATGAAGTTAACACCAATAAGATTAAGAAGATTAAAATTAGGTATTCAAAGTGAAACGGTAATAGATGCACTTAACATAAGCAAAAGTACATTTTACAAATTGGAACAAGGTTGGGCAAGCCCATCACCAAAAGTAATAAAAAAACTTGCAGAAGTTTATGAGTGTACAATTGATGAAATATTCAAGGATTTAAGGATAGCAGAGTAATTGGTAAAAATATTATTTTTTTATTTATATCATATAACGACACGATGCATGGAAGTGGTGAATATTTTAAGGACAATTAAAGGGGAGAATTAATGAGAGAGTTAGTACAAGCTTTATGCAAGGAACATGAAAATAAATAACAGATTCAAAGTTGTCATGGATATTTTTCATTTTTTGATTGTGACTAAAACAGTTAACATCATAAAAATATTTAAGAGCATAGCATAAAGGAGGATTTAAAATTGATAATAAAGTGTAATTGGAAAACCTGTGTAAATTATAAAAATGGATTATGCAAAGCTGAAAGTATAGAACTTAATAGTTTTGATTATGAAGAAGACAATGAAGAATTAGAAGGTTTGAAATGCAGCACTTATAAATATGATTCTTTCTGGATGTGTGACAAAGGTAGAGAGGTTGAGGCAAGAATTTGAGAAGTGAGTAAGCAAAAGGCAGTAAAAAATCTTAACCTGATAATAATACTGCCAGTTGAGTTTACAGTATAAAAATTATTTTTGTTTAAATTAGTAATTAGGGGTTGAGGTGAAATCATGTCCGAGGTTAATTGGTGCGTACTTTTACGAAGCAAGGTAAAATCCTCAAAAGGAGTGGTAAGGAAACAGATTAAACTGTTAAAGCCGCATGAATTAAATAAAGTTCTCTTGTGTCAGGAATATTATAGAGGGTTAAAACAGAGTACTGAAGTGAAATTTAAAGATGAAGGAACAATAAGTTCTAATGATGGAAAGGGGAAAAGAAATACAATGAATATACAAGGGATCGTAGAAAAATTAAATGCATGCACAGTAGCATTAAGCAAAGGAAATACAGAACTCAAAACTTTAGGATTAATGAAAGCACAAACAGAAAAGGCCTACAGAGTAAAGCTGGCGGAGGAGATATCAAGGTTAAGGGGAGAAAAGTACCCAGCTACTTTGATTATGGAGCTTGCAAAAGGAAATGAACAGGTTGCTGAATTTAGGCTTCAAAGGGATATAGCAGAGAATTCATACTATACATGTATAAGTGCAATAGAAAACTTAAGAATTGAAATAGAAACTATACGAAGTAAACTAAGTTTTTGGGGAAGCTGATTGAACTGGAGTCTATATATTTAGAGAATAAGGAGAGTGATTATATGAATAGAATTATAGATAAGGTAAGCAGATATAAGGAAATTTTAGCAGATATACAGGATATAGATATAAGAGTTCAGGAACTTGAAGAAGAGATACTGGGAATAAGTGGACAAAGTCTTGAAGAAAGAACAAGCAAAACCTATAAAATCATCTCAAGTGTAGAGATACAGGCAGAAAAGCTGATGGAAAGAAAAGAAGAATTATATAGAGAGCAGGCGGCTAAAAGAAGAGAATTAAAAAAAATAGAAAATGCAATGACAATATTAACAGAAGAAGAAAGGGATATAATACAAATAATTCATATAGAACATAGAAGATATTATGTGGTTCAAGATAAACTTAACTTATCATATCAAAGAATTAAGCAGCTGGAAAAACAAGCTGCAAAGAAGATGGAAAGATATATAAGTTGATATATTATTGGAGTTGAAGTGTTATCTAGTTAGGGGGATAGAAATGTTAAAGGTGCTGAAGAGAAACTTATAAAAATGGATGAATATTTAAAAAAAGTTGAAGAGATTTTAAATAATCTAAGATGAAAAATAGAAGTTACGTATCAAAATATAAAATATTATATTTGAGTTTGTTTATGAAGTTTGATTTCCAACTTACCACAAAATAAAAACAAAACAAAGTGTTTTGAGTGTTTATTTATTTGGGAATATGTGAGATAATAAATCATATAATACAAAAACCACAAAAAAACAGAAAGTTTAAACCGCTGAAAAACTTGTGAAATTTTAATAGGAAAAATAAATACGATATCATTAAAAGGAAATATTTAATAAAGGGGAAAACAAACTATGGTAGATTATAATATTTTGACTTACGGAGCAAAACCAGATGGAATAACAAATAATCGTGAGGCTATTCAAAAAGCAATTGATGAGTGTAATTTAGATGGTGGAGGTCGTATCGTTATCCCAAACGGAAACTTTTTAAGTGGAACATTAATTTTAAAGAGTAACATTGACCTTCATTTAGAAAGCGGAGCCTATTTAATTAGTAGCATCCAACAAGAAGATTTAATAGATTTTGCTAAAAACTTTGAAGATGATAATAAAGATATTGGCTGGGAAGGGGGCTGTTTTCTATGTGCTTTCCATGAAGAAAATATAAGTATTACAGGTCAAGGCACTATTTATGGCCAAGGTGATAAAATATTCTATGATGATAATGCTGATGGAGGCCTCCATGAATCCCCTTTAAACATAAGGATAGAGTTACGCCCTAGAACAACTTTTTTTGAAGATATTAAAAATTTAACTGTAAAGGATATCACTTTTAAGGATGCCGCATTCTGGACACTGCATATGGCAGGTTGTGAACACGTTATTGTAAATGGAATAAAAATTTTAAATGATCAGCGTGGAGCTAATAATGATGGTATAGATCCTGATACCTGTAAAGATGTTGTTATCAGTAACTGCATTATTAAAGCTGGAGATGACGCTATTGTTATAAAGAATTCCGAACCTATGGCAGCTAAATATGGAAGCTGCGAAAATATAGTTATCAACAATTGCATTTTATATTCTCATGATAGCGCGTTAAAAATTGGTACAGAAACCTTTAATACTATTCGTAATGTCATATTAAGTGATTGTGTATTCCGTGATTGTTCACGGGGAGTTGGGATATGGGCAAGGGATGGTGCAACTATTGAGGATATTCATATTCATCATATATCAGGAAACACTAAACGATATGCAGATTGTCCAGAGCGAAGTTTTGCACCAAGATGGTGGGGAAAAGGAGAACCGATATTTATTAGTGCTGCGTATAGAAATTCACAGCATAAATTTCCAGGAAAAATTCAAAATATTACTTTTGACCATATTTATATGAAATGTGAATCAAGCATATTTATTGCAGGCGAAGAGGATTCACGTATTAAAAATATATCAATTCAAAATGTTAATTTGACGATGGAGAAGCAAGGAACACAACCTGCTGATATTTTTGATGAGCAGCCTTCTGAACGTAATGTTTATCCTCATACAATTCCGGTAGTATATTCTAGATGTACAGACAATCTTGAGATAAATGGAAGCGTAAAATATGTGGAACCTTATAATGTAATAGATAATAGGATATATGAAATTGAAGATTGCAGCAAAGTGAATATTTCTATAAAGGAACGTGAATAATTATGAAGACAGTTTTAAGATGTCATTATAGAGCAAATTTAAAGGACGATTCTTATAATGAACTTTTTAAAGAGGCTCTAGAAGAATGTAAGCAAAAAGCTTCAGTGGAAATTAGTAATAATAAAGTTTTAACCTGTGCTCTTTTTCACTATAAAAATATGGTATTTCTATATATGGAATATATTATAGAAAAAGAAGAACTTGAAGATGTGAATAATAATCAAATTTACCATCAAGTAGCAGAAAAAGTGTTTGAGCCTCTTGAAGCTTTTTTAATGGTCTGGCCAGGTATAGACAGTAATCGCGTATGGGTTCCAATGTTCAATATTTATTGCTTTGCCTATCCTGAAAACTTAGAGGAATGGAAAAGACCTGTTGATCCAAATAAAAGATGTGGACGCATTGCAATATTATATCCTAATAAACTATATTCCTATATTTATCACCATTACGCTATAGTAAAAGAAGGATGCTTTAAAGGAGATAAATATCAATCAATTGCGGTACATGAAAATATTGCTTTTTCATATTTTGAGACACCACGAGATAGATACATAACTAGTGTGAAACGAGATGCGATACAAGAATCTATTGAACTTAAGAATTGGACTGATGTAAATCCAGAAAGTCATTTTATTAATTTGCCAGGTTCAAATGGGCAGAACTTTTTAGAAATTCCATGCTACTTTACAATTTATAATAGTTAGATTTTTTATATACTCTATCGTAATAATTAACTCACAGAATTTAAAATTGATTTTGGATTTTTGTGGGTTATTTTATATTCTAGAGTGCAATAGCTAAAACAGCAAAAAATTATGAATTTAATTATTTTTTACATCAATTTACATTTAAATATATATTTGGTATGCTATTAGTATATTTTATTTAAAAAATAGAATATTAAATATACACATTTGGTGCTTTTAGAAGGAGCAAAGTTATGGGAGATTTAGAAAGTATAATATCGATTAAAGATCTGAGAATGAGTTATGGAAATAAGTATGTACTTGATGGTATAAATTTAGAGATCCCAAGAGGGCAGGTAATAGGGTATATAGGAACTAATGGTGCTGGTAAAAGTACAACTATAAAAATAATGCTTGGTATAATAGAAGGCTATGAAGGGAAAGTTGAAATATTAGGGCAGGATATAAGTAATGGAAATGTAGAGTATAAGAAGAAAATAGGATATGTTCCAGAGCTTGCAGATATATATGAAAATTTAACTGCATTTGAGTATATAAGTTTTTTAGGTGGGATATATGAATTAGAACAGGAAAAACTTATTGAAAGAGCAGAGAAGCTTATGAGGTTGTTTTCAGTTCAAGGTGTTATGCATTCTAGAATATCTTCTTATTCAAAGGGAATGAAGCAAAAATTACTTATAATATGCAGTTTGATCCATAATCCAGATATACTATTTTTTGATGAACCTTTAAGTGGGCTCGATGCTAATAGCGTTATGATATTTAAAGAAATTATGAGTAATCTTGCTAAAGAAGGAAAAACTATATTTTATTCTTCTCACATAATGGATGTTGTTGAGAAAGTGAGTAATAGGATTGTACTTATTAATAATGGAAAAATAGCAGCAGATGGGAGTTTTGAAGAACTTAAAAATAGTAAAAAGGAAAGTTCTTTAGAGGAAATATTCAATCAATTAACAGGTTTTAATGAACATGGACACATTGCTAAAGAATTTGTTTCTTTAGTTGAAGAGGTATAGCTATGAAAGAATTTAGAATATTAAAGCTATTAGATAAATTCCAAGTTTTATATAAAAAATCTGGCGTTAACTATGATATTATGAGGATGATTTTACAAATAAAATTAACTATGGACGGACGAAGAGTAAGTACTGTTTTAAATAACAATAGGAAATCTGTTGAAAATGAAGATAAAAATAATTATATACGATTACTTATGTTTAATGGGTTTTTAAGCATTTTTATTGGGCTAATGCTGACAAGTAAGATATCAGCGTTAAGAAATATAAACATTGTTATAGGCGTAAATTTATTTATGATGGTATCTCTTATGATATCAGATTTTTCAGCAGTTTTATTAGACGTACAAGAAAAAAATATACTATTACCAAAGCCAATAGACAGTAAAACTTTTAATGCTGCAAAGCTAACCCATATATGTGTATATCTTATGGGTATATCTTTGTCTTTAAATTTTATTCCTTTAATCTTTGGAACAATAAAATATGGATTTATATTTCCACCAATTTTTATTATAGAAAATATATTATTAACTCTAATAGTTATAGTAATAACTGCATTTTTATATACCATAGTTTTGAAGCTTTTTGATGGAGAAAAACTAAAGGATATAATAAACTATTTTCAGATTTTTGTAGCATTTGTATTTACTTTTGGATATCAACTATTTAGTAGAATTTTTGCTATTACAGGCATTAAGACTGCTTATGTGCCAAAGCTTTGGCATGCTCTACTTCCGTCCATGTGGTTTGCAGCGCCTTTTGGAATATTAATTGATGGAGATAGAAATAAATTTTTGATGGTTTTATCTGCAATGGCTGTAGTTGGACCAGTTATATTGATTATGTTTTATATTAAAAAAGTAGTACCTTATTTTGAAAAGAATCTTCAAAAGTTAAATGATAATGGAGGAAACATAATTCGTGGAAGTAAAAAAAGAAAAGAATTTATAGCGAATTTAGTTTGTAGAGATAAAATTGAAAAAAATATGTTTATATTTACTAAAAATATGATAGCAACAGAAAGAAATTTTAAGCTTAAGGTATATCCATCTCTTGCAATGGCAGTATTTATACCAGTCTTATTTATGTTTACTGACAGAAGAAAATCATTTATCGAAAGCATTCAAACAAGCTGTGATGGGAAAGCACAATTGTTAATATATATAAGTATATTAATGTTATGCTTTTGCACCGCTTATATAAATAATAGTGATAACTATAAAGGCGCATTTATATATAAAACACTGCCAATAAAAGATCCTGGAGTGATATTAAAAGGAGCAGTAAAGGGAACCTTGTTTAAATTAGTTATACCGATTTATTTATTATTAGCTATAATATTTTTAGTTTTAAAGGGGCCATCGATAATTATGGACTTAATTACAATGTTTTTAGTTTTGTTAATATCAGCCTTGATATATTTTAAAATGTCAAATAAAACGATGCCTTTCAGTGTAAAATTTGCTATAGTTGATAGCGGCAAACTTATAGTCCCAGGAGTGATAACATTCATGCTTGTTGGAATATTTGCAGCAATACACATAACAATTATAAATAATATTATATATGTTGGAATATTTGCATTCATACTTCTTATTATTAATATAATTCTCTGGAGAATAAGCTTTAACATAAGTTGGAAAGATATAGAAAGGTAAAAGATTGCATTATTTTAAATTTATTATTGGAATAACATTGAGTTAAGAGTGGAGTATAATATGACAAGTTTTTTTAAAAACGTAATTAAAAGTATGGAAATTGAAAGGCATATCAGCAAGGCAAGCGGGAAAAAGATAATCATCTGGGGAGCTAGTGAAGAAGGAGAAGTAATATGATTTTGGTAAATTGTGTATGGAGACAGGAAGATATTATAAAAGCAGTAGAAAGTGTAAAAATAGATAATAAAAATATTTTTAAATCTGTAAAGATTGAAGGTTTTAGAATGTTTTTTGAAACAATAGTTGATGATATACAAGGTATAAAAATGATTAAGGCAGCAATAAAAGAGATTCCTGGATATGAAGCATTATTTATAGACATTGTGCCAGTTGTTAATGATAATGCATTTGAAGGATATAATAAATTATTATATAAATAAAAAGTAGAATTGCATTGAATAAGCTATATATAATTTAAAAATATTACATATTTATAATGATGAAAAGTTATTATTTAGAATGATTATTTAAAATAAATTAAGGTACCTAAAATGTTACATAGGTGACATTTTAGGTACCTTAATAAAAGCTGATATTTTATCAATTACTGTTCTGCGGAGTCTGTTTCATTTTGAACTGAAACATTAAAAATTAATGATGTTAACAGAGTTCCTATAAGGAAAAGCAATCCTGCTGCAATGTAAAGAACAGTTAATGAAAATTGACTTTTAAGCCAGCCAGTAAGTGACATAGTAATTACCATAAATCCCATAAACATAGGATTTAAGACCCCGTTTACTCTTCCAACAAATTCTGCTTTTGTA